>DATFVA010000497.1:0-26641 GCA_035260565.1 Ignavibacteriaceae bacterium
TTATAGCCAGAACCGGCTGACCATCCATCTTAGCATCATATAAACCGTTTAAAAGATGTATACCGCCCGGGCCGCTGGTTGCAAGGCAGACTCCAAGTCTTCCGGTATATTTAGCATAGGCACATGCCATAAATGCAGCAGCTTCTTCATGACGGACGTGGATAAATTTTATTTTATCCTGTCTCTTCCGCAGCGCTTCCATCATTCCGTTTATTCCATCACCCGGAAGACCGAATATATATTCTACATTCCACTGTTCCAGAACATCAACAAGTATATCAGATGCAGTACTCTTCATATCAAGCCTCTTTTATTCAAAAATTCTTTTTTTGTTATTCCTTAAACAATTAAAACATTTCATCCAAATAATTTGTGATTTGTTTTCTATTATCAGAAACAGTGTTTCTTATCATCCTAATCAGATGGAGACTTATTATATTGAAAATTTTTTACATAAAGGCATAAATACCACCAGTATTTATAAGGTATTACACGCTGGAGTACCGGTGTATGTCCTACCCCGGTAAGCATATTATTTACAAACCTTCCGTCAGCCTGGTTCTTAATAGTATCTACTCGCAGGTCGGCTGGTTTTGGTACATAACTTTTGCCGACAGGACCGTTGCCGTCGAGACCAACGCCATGGCAGAAGACGCAGTAATAATTATAATACACGCGGCCCCGTTCGAAATTTTCGGGGGTATTCTTCAGCCGGTTCGATTCATTAACTGCAGGCAGAGTTGGAAACTTTTCTACAGGAACGGAATTAGGAGGAGGAAGCATCTCACTTTTTTCGAATGTGCGTAAATTCTCCTGCTGCTCCATATGCGGTCCGGTAAACAGCAGGTAAGCCGCCGCGGCGAGCACGAGGATTACTACTATTCCCAATCCTATAATATACTTCTTCTTCATTTCAGAGTATCTTCAGGAGTTTTTACTGTGATCTTATGTTCTTTCGTCTCTTTAAGTATCTTTGCCCCGGGAAGGTGCTCGATCTGATCCGGGGGAAATAATTCATCCTTATACTCTCTTGTTGAATAAATTGACTGCGAGGGTGCATCGGGGAGTATTTCATAATCCCACTTCCGCGGCGGTTCTTTAATTATTGTCATCATAACCATAGCCCAGCCCAGAATGAATGCTGCGAACATGATTATAAGAAACCATCCCATCCGGTTATTCCCGCTCTCAGTATATTCTTCATATTCTGTCATAATATTCTCTACCAGTTTGGAGGTGTAATGGCCCTGTAAACAGTATAAAGGATTACAAACAGGATGAGAGCCGCGTATGTCAGTTTTAAGATCCAGGGTATAGCCTGCCACCAGGTAAGCCATCCACGTGCTGTTTTTCCATCCTTCATTTTTCGGGGTGTCCACATATCGAGGTAAGCCACAGCTGTATAAAACACTAGGAAAACTCCTCCAAGTATTGCAAGTATCACCCAGCCGTTTTGTAAAACATCAAACCTCAACATAGAATTTTACACCTTTGATTTTCCATTATTCTTTTCATCATCCTCAGGTATATAACTTTCGAGGGGAAGATGCCTTGCCCTGTCCTGACTGCTGAACTGGTGGTTCTTGAGTGCCCAGCCAATAACCGCAAGGATTCCCGAAACCGCTATTAAAGTAAAACCTATCCAGAACCGGACTATTGCATCCATTTTAAAGCTCCTGTTGTATCATTCCATTCCGTGTGCATTGAATCGGGGTATAGCTTCCCGGTCGTATCCGGAATTTCATACGGATTTTTCCACTCGGGTTCATATGCCGCATCAATACCTTTCGGTTCTATGTCCGCATCTGTATAACCTATAAATGATACGGCAATGTAATTTGCAAGATCCCATATCTTTTCAGATTCCAGGGCACGTTTGAAATAAGGCATTGCCGTCCCTGTTATTCCGTTCATTATCTGGTAATAAAGAATTCCGCCTATATATTTTCCATCGATAAGGTTTCTTCTTAATAGTGTAAAGTTCAGGGGCGGAGGATTAAGATATTTTGCCGCGGGACCGTTTCCATCACCTACCGGACCATGGCAGCCGATACAGAATTGTTGAAATATTTTCTTCCCTCTAAGGACGGCAGGCTCTGTTGCAGGATAAGGATTCGGCATCGCACGCCATACAGCCGGAACCTGATTATGCAGCCATTTTATGTTTGCATCGGGACCTTTTTCATAAGCATCGACAGCAAGCTTTTTCCAGTATTTCTGCCTTGCTACTCTTTTTTCTGCATCCTTTCCACCGAGGTACTGAACATACGCTATCAATTTTTTTATTTTATCCATTCCAAGGAATTCCCACGACGGCATCACGGAAAGAGGACTCGTGAATCTCGGATCGGTGAAGTGAGCTATATGCCAATCGTCCGGATGCTCGCCCCCCTCTTCCGAAAGATCGGGACCTGTTCTTTCCGAGCCGAGAATAGCCGGTTCCTGTCCTACATAATCGCCGCGCTGGGCTATTCTCTCAGAACCTTTGCCCCAATCCGAAATCCTTACATAAAGAGAATGGCAGTAACTGCAGCCGTTGCTTACATAGACCTGTAATCCTTCTCTTTCAAGTTTTGTCATTGGTCTCCAGTTTCTTGACGGTTCTTCTTTCATTGTCAATGCGGGGAATAAAACCATTATTGTTATTGAAGCCCAGAAAACCATCAGGCCTCCGAAAACAACGACGCTTGATTTCATCTTCATACCGGACTCTCCTCAGTGATAGGGGTTTCTTCTGTTACCGGCTTAGGTTCAAATAATTCACCTTCCCGAATGGTTTTATAAATATTGTAAAGTCCTATGAAAGCTCCCGCAATAATAAACACCCCGAACATTGCACGCAGAGCCATATAGACTGAAAGCTCAGGAAGAACTCTGTAGACTGCTTCTCCATTCTGCCAGGCTGAACCCTGAATTAATCCTGCAATAGTTAAAACAAAAAAGAAACCGGTCAGTCCGATCATCACCAGACCAAACTGGAGATTGACAAGTTTTTCCGAGTAGAGTTTTCTTTTTGTGATCAGCGGAAGAATATGCCATAATCCTCCGATAGCAATAAATCCTGAGAACCCGAGTACAGCGATATGTGCATGACCTACAGTCCAGTTTGTAAAATGAGTTACTCTTTGTACTCCCGGCAGCGATTGAACCGAACCCTGAATTCCGACAATAAGATACCAGATAATTCCCATCATTACCCATCTTGCGGCCGGGTCTGCGAATACAGGGGCTCCCCTCTGTCTTGCCGTTAAGAATATATTTGCAATGACTGTAAAAACCGGTATAAGCATCAATACGGAATCAACGACTGTAATAACTTTCAGCCAGTTGGGAATAGGAGACTGAAGCAGATGGTGCCCGCCTATATGAGAATACAGGATCACAAGTGTCCAGAAACCGATAAGTGAAAGGGTATGAGAATAAAGCGGTGTTTTCGTTACGCGGGGTATAACGAAATAAGCTGCACCTACTGCAAGGGGGGTCAATAACATTCCAGGCAGATCGTGGCCATAGAACCATAGGAAGAGTGAATCAAGCAGTCCCGGCATCGCCCCTGTAGACGGATGCCACATTACATTTCCAAGCGGATAACTCGTTGAGGTCCACATGATCGCCCCTATAAAATACCAGACGGAAACGTATAAGATTGTCTCCCGGCGGATTCCAATCGTCTTAATAAGGTTAAACACAAGAAGCAGTAATGAAAGCCAAAGTGAAACGTCAAAGATCCAGATGTATTCAGAGTATTCTCTTCCCTGTGTTACTCCGAATGAAAAGGTGAGCGGGCCGCTGAGCACGGTAATGTTCCAGAGCAGGAAGCTCAGCCAGGCAAGCGGTTCCGACCATAATTTTGTTTTAAGGAGTGCAGGGGTGTAGTATAAGCCGCACCCGATAAGTGTAGATGTAACAAACCCGTATAACACCGTGTTTACATGGATAGGGCGGGTTCTTCCAAATACAAGGAAAGGAATATTGTTCCAGAATTCGGGAGCCATAAGATGAATAGCTGCAATCATCCCGTATAATGTTCCTACAATAAACCATACAGTGCCGGCAACGAGGAATGCCAGTGCCGCGCTTGAAGGGTGTCTTGTGAAAGCAAATATGTTCTTTTTATTTTCTATCGGTGACATGTAAAACAATCCGTTGTTGCATTGTTATCTCTATGGCATTGGATGCAGAAGCCCATTGAAATATGTTTGGCTTCTATTATCCTGTCCATATCTTTTACGTTTCCATGACAGGTCCCGCAGTCAATTCCGTTTATGATGTGCATACGGTGACTGAAGTAAACGAAATCCGGAAGATTTAATACCCTGTTCCATTCCACCGGCTCATTTTCGAAATAATGTTTCCTGAGTTTCTCGATCGGCGGATAATTTATAATTATAGTACGATGACAGAGCATGCATGTCTGGAGCGGCGGCATACCTGCCACATCCGAAGTTGCCGCCGTAGCATGACACATCATACAGCTGATATTTTTCTGTCCTGCATGCAAGCGGTGACTGAAAGGTATCGGTTGTTCAGGACCGAATTTAATTTTATAATAATAGTTATACATTCCTGTCATAATCAGAAGTACCAAAAGAGCAATTACTGATAGTCCCGCCGAGATCTTCCAGTATTTCCTTGCCTGTCTTTTAGCTTCACTATTTTCGTTGACCGCTTTCAATTCTTATCCGTCTGATATAAAACGTTTTTCATCCGCAAAGTAAATTGAATCATTCCCAACCCGAGAATTCCTGCAAAGGCGGCGAACGAGGATATTTCAGCCCAGCCGAAATTCAAAGCATGCTGGAATGAAGCATCTACCAGCCACCATCTTTCAATCCACATCACAACAAGCAGAATAAAACAGATGAGTCCGAGGTACCAGGTTGTCTTCTTAGCCCAGATTGTCAGAAGGAGGACAAGGGGACCAAGATAGAACAGTCCTATAAGCAGGAACGTAATAGTTTCCCAGGGAACAAAATTCATCCTCGGAACTATAAACCGTGTTTCAGAGGGAAGATTTTCATAATACATCGGGAGGAGCTGGCAGAACATCATATATGTGGTAAGAATACTGAATGCAAAAATCAGTTTTCCAA
The DNA here is from genome assembly GCA_035260565.1 of Ignavibacteriaceae bacterium. Lineage (GTDB taxonomy): Bacteria > Bacteroidota > Ignavibacteria > Ignavibacteriales > Ignavibacteriaceae > DATFVA01. Next base: position 5,094 of record DATFVA010000497.1, read on the forward strand.
GGTCGTGCCTTCTGTCCGCATCCGGTTTAACTGTAAACAGGGAAATGAAAGTCAGTGCCGTAATGGCAATATAAAGTCCGCTGATAAAAAAGTACGCCCCGAACAGTGTGCTTTTCCATTCAGGATCGAGAGCCATAACAAGGTCAAATGCCAGCAATGTAAATACAACGCAGTAAACCACGATAAGTACTCCGGCTGCAAATAGTTTTCTCTCCGTGCTGCGTCTGTTTATATACCAGAAAGCAGTAATCCAGAATGCGATTAAAGCAGCGAGGTCCCTGATGAACAAGAATGTGTTATTGAGCCAGCCGTTTTTATAATAAAGTCTGCCGAACCAGGTTGCCCAGTGACTGCTTCCTGCCCAAAGTAATACGAGGAATAAAACAGACGGGATAGCAAAAGCAGCTCCTGTTATACCCAGCGGTTCAAGCTTTCCAAGCCACTTTCCATTTGAAGCCTGAACAACCGCAACCCAGACTACCATACCTGCCGAAAGAGGTGTGAAATAAATAAAGTTAATTAATAACGCGCGCCAAGCCCGTGCATCATTCTGTCCTCCTAGACTGATGATCCAGATAACTATGCCGGCAATAAAGATCATCCCCCATATTATGCTGAACCTTATTATCTTTTGTTTATTCTCATTCTCTAACATTAAATTCCTCTGCATTTTCAGAGAGCACAACTTCTCTGAGGTCATTCAATTCATTACTTTCACAAGCTATAAGGATTCCGTATTTGTCTTTACTGAACCGCGGATCGTAATAGGGATGTATCCTCTTCTTGTATAACCTTGAATGGTACAGCAGGCCGATAAGAGTGGCCAGGGTACCGAAAAGGATAAGCATTTCGAAACCAACTATTGTATACGGTATAGGGGCAGTCGGAGGCTTTCCGCCGACAATGAGCTTATTTGTATTAGCCGTTGCAATTGCCAGAGTATACCCGCTTACTATTCCAAGGATTGCACCGATGAGAGTCCATATCCTTACCGGGCTTTTGGGTTTATGAAGTATATCACTCACTTCTTTAATTTTCAGCGGGGAGAATGCTTCAACAACATGATAGCCGGCCTCGTATACTTTTTTGACGGATTTGAGAAAATGTTCGTGGCTCGAGAATATTGCCATGACCTTTGTTTTCCCTTTGATCGAAATAGGAACAATTCTTTTCTTAGGCGGAGGTTCCGGTTTAAAACCTTCTCCTTCAACCAGCTGCTCTTTATAATCTGCCATGGGAACCGTCGGGAGAGTTTTACTGAAGATTAAAAACCACATCAGGAAAAAAGCAAGTGAAGCTGCTGTTATGCTTATCTCAACCCAGCTTGGTGTATATTTGCCCCAGTTGTGAGGAAGAAAGTCGTGAGCCGTAGATGCAGCAACAATCATCACCCTTTCGAGCCACATCCCAAGGTTGACAACAAGGGAGATAATGAAAAGATATAAAAAGTTCCTCCTGAATTTTTTAAAGATAAACAGCATTGGTATGAAGAAATTGCATATGATTATCAGGTAATAAACCCATGCAACCCAGCCGGTCTGTTCGAAGTTCATAAACTGCGACTCAAATTTATCTCCCGAGTAAAAAGCCATTGCAGGTTCGATTACATATGTATATCCCAGTATCCCGCCGGTTACCAGCATTGTTTTTGCAACCATCTCAAAATGTTTTATCGTCATCAGCTTTTCTAATTTGAAGATCTTGCGGAGAGGAATCAGAAGCGTGAGCACCATTGCAAGTCCCGAGTGAATTGCACCTGCAACAAAGTAAGGCGCGAAAATAGTTTCGTGCCATCCCGGGAGTAATCCCATAGCAAAATCCCATGACACTACAGAGTGTACAGAGATAACCAGTGGTGTTGCGAGAGCTGCGAAGTAAAGGTATGATCTTCCATAATGCCGCCATTGACTCTCCGCCCCTGACCATCCAAGTGCAAGTGCCCTGTAAACTCTTGTTTTGATATGGTCCGGACCTAACAACTTTGTAAACCGGTCTCTTCCCGAAGCAAGATCAGGGATCATACCCACGTACCAGAAAATCAGACTCACTGTGAAGTAAGTTGATACTGCAAGAAAATCCCATACCAGGGGGCTCAGGAAATTAGGCCAGAGTTCCCTTTCATTGGGATAAGGTATTATATAATAGAAAATCCATAACCTTCCGAGATGCATTAGCGGAAAAAGTCCTGCAGTCATTACAGCAAAAATGGTCATTGCCTCTGCAGAGCGTGATACTGCATCCCGGAATTTTGCCCTGACAAGAAAAAGTATTGCTGAAATTAAAGTACCTGAATGAGCTATTCCTACCCAGAAAACAAAGTTTGCAATATACACACCCCAGCCTACAGGGTGACTTAATCCCGCAACACCCATCCCGCGCCGCACCTGGTAAATCCATGCAAATAATCCCCAGACTACTACAAGTGCGAGAAAAGCTATGAAAAAATAATAAAGAGGTATAGGGGGTTTGGAAGCTGATAATACATCATCGTTGACTTCCTTTAAGGTTAGTTCTTTACTGTATTCACTCTTCATGCATTCTTCCCTGCATCGATTCGTTTCAGATAGGTAACGGCCGGTTTTGTATTCAGTTCTTCAAGTACGTGATATCTTCTCAGGTGGTGTCTTGTTATGCCGGTAACTCTTGAATTATCATCGAGCAGATCACCAAATACTATTGCGCTGGTTGGACAGGTTTGGACGCAGGCCGGGGTAATGTCCCCGTCTTCTATTTTTTCTCCTGCCGTCTTTTTATGATACTCAACATTTCGTATTCTCTGTACGCAGAATGTACACTTCTCCATGACGCCTCTTACCCTGACAGTGACTTCCGGGTTCAGCTGCATATCAAGCGGCCACTCAAAATGAAAGTTAAACCAGTTGAACCTCCGTACTTTATAAGGACAATTATTCGAGCAGTACCTCGTCCCGATGCACCTGTTATATATCTGTGCATTCAAACCTTCTTCATTATGTACGGCAGCAAAAACAGGACAAACAGGTTCACAGGGTGCTGCATCGCATTGCTGGCAGGGGAGAGGAAGCCATCCAACTTTCTGGGGATTACCATCCATTCTATACGGTACAACCTTTATCCACGACATTTCCAATCCCTCATTAACATTTTCTTCACCGACAACAGGAATATTATTTTCTGCATAGCACGCGGTTTCACAGGCTTTACATCCGATGCAGGCATGCAGGTCGATAGACATTGCCCACCTGTGTTCTTTATAAGTGTGAACCGGATAGAGATCCCGTTTTTCATCATATCCTTCGGGTAGAGGCATAATCAGGTGTTCGCCGTCTCCCGGTTTCATTTTTTCTAAAATGTCAAGCTCAATCCATTCATAAATTCCTTCTCTTCCGAATTGATGATCTGTTGCAGCCGCAAAGACGGGATGCTTATTGCCGCCTGCAGATTTTAATTTCACAAGACCTGTTTCGTTCAATCTGTTTATAAGGATAAATGCGTTTGCTCCTCTGTCCGCAGCATTTTTACCGAGAGCGGTGTGTCCCTGCCCGTATCCGATGGATAAAACATTAACCGGAAGGTCAATTGTCAACCTTACCGGGACTTTAATTTTGCCTGCATCCGATTCTATCTCAACCATATCAAAGTTATCGAGTCCAAGTTCCCTGGCTTTGTCGACATTTATATCTATCCAGCTGCTCCATGTTATGTTCGTAAGAGGATCAGGAATCTCCTGCATCCAGCCCCTGTTTGAAAATCTTCCGTCAAATAAAGTAATGGCAGGATAAGTCCAGAGCTGAAGTTCATCAGCATTTTTATTGCTTACGGTATTTGAATTTAAATTAAGTGAACCTGTCTTTATACTAATATTCTTTGCGGGATTAGATCCGGCGGATTCAGTCGTTTCGTTATATATGCCTTTCCGCAATACATCCTGAAGTTCATCATCGGATTTATAAATACCCTTTCCCTGCCAGTATTGTTTAACCCAGTCTTCATAATGGTCAGCCGGTTTTGAAGAACCTTTCCTTGAAAGCGGATTACCTGCACTCTCAGATAATGCAAGTAATATATTACCCGCAGAATAAGTTGCATGCAGAGACTGCATGGCCGGCTGCATCAGGCTATGAATTCCTTTGTACGGTTCGTAGTCACCCCATTCTTCAAGAGGATAATTTATCGGCAGCATCCAGTCAGAGATTTTTGCAGTCTCATCTTCCATTGTCCCCATATAAATAATTTTACCTGCATTCATCAGATATTTTTCAGATCCGCTCCATGTATACACCGGGTTTGAATTATGGACAATGATTATATCATCTTTATTTATTGATTTGAAAAAATCATTTACTTCATTATTCATTGCTGTTTTTGACAGGGCGTGAGGAGTTGAAAAATCAATATTAGAAAGGTTTCCTGCCGCATAATTTAACAGATTAACTGCTACTGCAGTACCAAGGTTTTCCTTCGTATACACACCCGAAGCTCCGGCCAGGGCAAGAGCTGATCCCGATTGTGAATATTTTTTTGCAAGCGCTTCGATTTTCTTATCCGGCACAACTGCATTTTGCGTATTCATTGATAAATAATTATCAATTTCCGGCTGTAATGAACCGACATCTCTTTTACTCCATCCGTTCGAAATAATTTTAGAAAGAATAGAATATGCAGTATATTCCATTGATTCAGGAGAGACCATAATAAATTCATCCGCATTAGTTGCCGTACCTGAAAACCTTGGGCCGACATAAATAAAGTTCCCCATCTTACCATCCTCAAATTCATGCATCTTTTTAAACTGACCGGCATATTCAACAGGGGATATCCATGTCTCAAGGAAATCAGCACCGAAGCTCATAATAAAATCTGTGTCATCAAGTTTGTACCTGGGGATCAGCGGCTCTCCGAATACCAGCTGGTTAGCCTTGCGCAGGACTTCGTAATTAAAGGGTTCATACCATAGCACTTTTCCTTTTTGATTTGATGTGAACATTTCCATTATTTCAGCCAGTGAACCGGTCTGCAGGTCCGAAATAATTAATACTCTTCCTTTCGAATTTTTTATTTGCTTTGAAATTTCTGAGATCGCAGATTCCCAGTCGCTCTTTAACTTCTCCTCAAGATTCCTGTTCTCTCTGTAGAAAACATTCTTAAGCCTGTCGGGATCATACTGCCCCTGAACAGACGACTGGCCCCTGGCACATAGTTTTCCATAATTGATAGGACTTTCAGGATTTCCTTCAGCTTTTGTAACCCGTCCGTCACGATGCCGCATATGCATACCGCATCCTGCCGGACATTCTCGGCAGGTAGTTGCATAACGGATCCATTCACCCGGCTGAGGATAATGGGGAGGATTGACATATGGGATTAATTTATTAACTGTTGTACTGCAGCCCGAGCCGGCCAATGCTGCGCCTGCAGAACCGGTAAGAATTAAAAATGAACGACGCGAAATTTTCGTCATATCAGCGAAGACATCTTTCTGTTGCCCTCCAGCAACTAAATTTTATTTAGTCCAGAACTTCGAATTAAATTAAATTTAAACATGAATCGCATGGTGCTTTGACTCACCATTTAATTTTCTTTAGTTAGATGCGGAAGTATTATTTGATAGCAGACACAGTATGAGGAAAAAAAAGACCGTCTGGCAGACGGTCTTCAATTAGTTTATAACTTAAGCTGAAATTATTTCAGCAGCAGCATTTTTTTGATCAATACAGAATTGTTCTGCTGAAGTTTATAGAAGTAAGCTCCGCTCGGCAATGAGGATGCATTAAAAGTAACCTGGTGCCGTCCGGCTGTAACCTCTCCGTTAACAAGGACTGCTGCTTCTTCGCCGAGAACATTATAAATAGTCAGGTTTACCTGTCCTGCTTCCGGAACATCGAATACAATGTTCGTTGCGGGATTGAAAGGGTTAGGATAGTTTTGCGAAAGGTTAAATGTTAAGGGTGCTGATTCACCGGTTGTTACTTCCACAGGAGTCTGTATTTCGTACGCCGATATTCCGCCGTCGCTTCTTACAGCAATTATCAGACTATCATTCCGGGCTTTTGCCATCGCGTAGTATGCCCCTGAACCGGGAGCAGTATACTGAAGAGTCCAGGTATTACCGCCATCTGTTGATGTATAAATCATATTATTCTGCCTTGCAGCCCACCACTGATTATTTACTCCGGTTAGTGAATTTATACTTCCGCTGCCCGGAAGAGCCGATGTAGTATCCCACATCATCCCTCCGTTTGTAGTCACATTCAAAGCAGACTCTCCACCCATAAGTCCGTTTGATGAATCATTGAACCATATGGAGTATGAATTAACCTGCGGAGTGGTTTGAGCCATCCACGAATTTCCCATATCACTTGAGTAATATATTGTTGAATTATTTGTCCCGAAGTAAATAGAAGAATCCATCACAACCATAGCATTATTCCAGCCTGCCTCACTGCCATTCTGAGCAAGGGCGTTGGCAGCAGTCCAGGTCTGGCCGCCGTCCGATGTTCTGTATAGTTCCCAGTTGCCGCTTACCGGATCTCCATATACAAACCCGTTGACTGAATCCCACATCCAGATTGCATCAAGGAATCCGCCGGCTTGAGTAAAGACCTGGGTCCATGTTGCTCCCCCATCGGTTGTTTTATAAATAAACGTTGCGGAACTGGAAGATGTTGTGCACAATGCATTCATATCATCCATACCGAAAATATTATATACGGGGTCGGCCCCTAATGCTCCGCCGCCGGTTGATGTCCACATAGTGCCGCCGTTAGTGGTTCTCAGCACTACACCTCCATCTCCTCCGATCCACGCTGTAGAGTCGTCTACTACTGAAACGCTATACAGTGCAGTAGATACAGGAGAAGTCTGCTCACTCCATTGAGCCTGTATTTTGAATGATGATATAAAAATGAATAATAATAGTGCGGTTATAGTAACAGAGCCTTTCTTCATAATATGCCTCCAAATCTTAAGTCTTTTTATAATTACATTATTTAGCTTGCATCTTCATCTTATCTTAGCTTCATCATAATATATTAAATGAAGATAACCGGTCGTAAAAATCTGAGAAATTTTTGAAAGAGTTTGTGATTAGAATTAAAAAGAGAAGGAGAAATTATTAATGAAACGTACTTTGCGGAATATTTTGTGTGATTAAAAAGACCGCCCGCCTTAGGGGCGGTCTTATTATAAAAATAATAATTGCTGAATGTTAATTATTTCAACAGCATCATTTTTCTTATCAGTACTGAATTGTTCTGCTGCAGTTTATAGAAATATGCACCGCTTGGTAATGAGGATGCGTTAAAAGTAACCTGGTGTTCACCGGCAGCAACTTCCGTATTGACAAGGACGGCAGTTGCCTGACCGAGAATATTATAGACTGTCAGATTAACTTGTCCTGCTTCGGGAACATCAAACACAATATTTGTTGCCGGGTTAAAAGGATTGGGATAATTTTGCGAAAGGCTGAATGATGCAGGTTGTGCTTCACCGGTCTTTACTCCTACCGGGTTTTGAATTTTATAGCTTGATATTCCGCCGCCGGTTCTTACAGCAATAATAAGACTGTCATCCCTTGATTTTGACATATCCCAGTAGATTTCGGAACCTGGGGCTGTATATTGAAGTGTCCAGGCGGACCCATTATCGTCCGAGTAGTAAATATTACTATCCTGCCTTGCGGCCCACCATCGTGTGCCTAAACCTGTAATTGAACTGATACCGGCTATGCCGGGAAGAGCTGATGTGGTGTCCCATATAGTGCCGCCATTTGTAGTTTTATTTAAAGCACCTCCGCCGCCAACAAATCCAACAGAGGGATTATTGAACCAAATGGCAAAAGAAAGTGCTTGCGGCGTTGTCTGCGGCGTCCATGAGTCGCCCATGTCACTTGAATAATACACCCTGGAATTATTCGTTCCGAAATAAATTGATGATCCTGATACATACATTGAATTATTCCAGCCCGCTTCGCTTCCGTTCTGAGGCAGAGGATTGGCAGCATTCCAGGTTTGTCCCCCGTCAGTGGTTTTATAGAGTTCCCAGTTCCCGCTGACAGGATCTCCGTAAACAAATCCATTGTTTGTATCGTACATCCATATTGCATCAAGGAAACCGCCTGCCTGTGTAAATACCTGGCTCCAGCTACTGCCTCCATCGGCCGTTCTATATAGGTAAGTTGCGGTTGTGGAAGAAGTTGTACATAAAGCTGTCATATCATCTATTCCAAAAATATTGTAAACGGGATCAGTGCCGATTGCACCGCCTCCTACACTTGTCCATGTAGTTCCCCCATCAGTTGTTCTGAGGACCGTTCCGGCATCGCCGCCTGCCCAGGCAACAGATTTATCCACCGCTGATACAGTCCATAAGGTAACTGAAACAGGAGATGTCTGCTCCTGCCATTGAGCCTCTGTCTTTACAGAAGCTGAAATAATTAAAAATAATGTGAACATAGCTGCAAAGTAATTTTTCATCATAAACCTCCGGGTATTCATTTGATAGTTAATTTTCTGGTAAACACGGATGAATTTCCGGGAAATAATTAAAAATGTATGTGATTATGAGAAAGAATATTACAGGTTTTTAGAGATATGTGACAGGCAAAGCTTCTCTCAAATATTTGTATAAAAAAAGACCGCCCGAAAAGGCGGTCTTTTTAAATTACGATCAGCAGGATATTACTTTAGTAATAACATCTTCTTTATTGATACAGAATTATTCTGCTGCAGTCTGTATATGTATGTGCCGCTGGGCTGAGACTTTGCATTGAATTTAACTTCGTGCAGACCTTCCGGCAGAACATTGTTTACAAGCACCGCAACTTCCTCACCCAAAGTATTATAGACGGAAAGTTTAACGCTGCCCTGTTCCGGAAGGCTGAACCTTATGATAGTGGAAGGGTTGAAAGGATTAGGGTAATTCTGTGAAAGATCGAAGGTTACAGGTCCGCTTAGTGAAATTTCAACTTCCTTTGAATATTCAGAACGTCCGTCAAAATCAATTTGTTTGAGCCGGTATGTGTAAGTGCCCGGCAGAATGTTTTTATCAATATAGGTATATTCTTTCGGTTCGGTCGTTGTTCCTGCTCCTTTCACAAACCCGATTGTTGCAAAATTATTTACCGCATCTTTCCTCTCGATCTCAAAGATCCGGTTGTTTGTTTCTGTAGCCGTCTGCCATGAAAGAACAACCTGGTTCAGCTCATTGACAGATGCATTGAAAGAAGTAAGTTCAACCGGGACTATGGTATTATCCCATACTGCCTGTGCGGCATCGGTATTTGCCTGAAGGTCTGCAAGACTCGTACCCGCTACTATGCCGAAACCAACTACCAGGGTGGAACCTGGATCCAGATTATAAGGACCGGATCCGATGAAGGACCTGTAATCTGCTGTAATTGTTCCGGGAGGCGTTATCGTAGAAATCCAATCTCTGATTACAAACCTGATTGTGGTTTCATCTCCCGGGAAGAGATCATTAGCTGTACCTCCGGCCATTCCGTTAAATGCTACAAGGCCGTAATAATTCGGATCGGGAGATCCGCCGCTCAGCCATTGATAAACCAGGCTTCTGCTTTGATCGAGTCCTGCAAGATTATTCAGATAGGCTGTGCCCCCTATATCCCAGTCGCCGAACATCCCGGCGTAGAAATTATTAATTGCCGAAGCAGTCGGATTGGTTATATCCAGCCTGATGAAAATATAATCATCTCCGGTGTTGGAATAAGTGGTTTGTGCTGTCTGGACACCGTACGGAACCGGGGCGAGGTTATCCATATAACTGCACATACTTACCTGGTCGAAATTCGTGAGTGAGGTATTAGTTATAGGGACAGTATTTACCATATCTTCAATCAGTATGATAGTCTGGGTGGCATCACTGAAACTTCCCACCATCCCGGAAACACCATAGTCGGAATTACCATACATCATTCCGGCCGTAAAGCAGGCATCCCCGCTGCCAGAAAAAGTAATACCGTTACCCCCTGCCCCCAGGCCTCCGTGTCCGATATATCCGTTTTGAAAAACTGTTACCTGGATATTACCTGTATTGTGGTTAAAGGTTTGAGCTGTTGTAAGACTACCCGATACCAGAAGGGTGAAAGAAAAAAGTAAACCAATGTAAAGATACTTACTCATTGAACCTCCGTTTGTTGTATTAGTAAATAGTTACTTAACCAGAGAGGACAATTTTTATTAAGTCTTTAAATCATCTTTACCTGAAGAGAAGAAAAAATATAAAACCGGAGTAATTTATCAGACCGCTGTGAAATAATAATAAATAAAATTATAAAAAGGAATACCCTGCGGAATGATTCATATAAAAAGATCGCCCCGAAAGAGAGAAGGTAAGAAGGTAAGAAGGTAAGAAGATGAGAAGGTAGGAGAGGGGGAAGTTTAATGTGCCGCTGCTCTGCAGCTTATGGGAGATCAGGGTAACATTATCACTACTAATATGTCGTCGTAATACTGCGAAGGCAGAGATACGTTGTAATTTTCTTCTAACCCTCTAACCCTCATCGAGTTTTTCGAATGGAGCGAAAACAGAATGAGAAAAGTATCGGGATGATCCCATAGTAGACCATACATTGCAGAGTTGATGCAGCGAATAGATTGGAACAGGATGGAGGGCAGTTGAGGGATGGAGAGATGGAGTGGTAGTGAGGTTGTGTGAAAAATCCCGATAAACCGTCTGCCTATCGGCAGATAAATTGAAACGGTTATTGAGTATTAGATTTTACATCGTAAACCAACACTCAAAAGTGTTGGTTAATAATTTCACACAGCCGCTAGAGTTTTGGAGAGGCTGTATGAAAATTAAATCCGGGGAACCAATCCGGTGCAACTGATGCGGGAAAATATATCATTTTTACAAGCTCGGGTAAGCGAAACAGCGTTTCGCTTTACATTTTCACACAGCCTCTGGAGTGATAGGAGAAACGCGGATCCTGGTTAATGAGAATGTTCTCTACACCTTAGCCCAACTTCGAAAGCAGCTGGTTAATGAGAGTCTGCCCGAGGCTTATTTATCCCGGCAGTTCACCGGAGTTATCCCGTTGTTTGAGGCTGAGAGATGGCCGAAAGAAGGCCGACAGATGGCCGACAGAATTTAGGTAAATTAAGGATGAAAGACCTCTGAACCCGTATGATTTGCGTACAAATTTAGCATAATTATGAGTAAAATAAAAACGGGGAGCGCTCTGCGGCTGAAGGAAAAGATCTGAGGCCGGAGGTCAGAAATCTGAGATCCGAGGTCAGAAATCTGAGATCCGAGGTTAGAAATCGGAGGAGGATAGCGTAAGAAGTTTAAGAATCTGAGTGGGTAAGAGTAAGCTGGAGTACCCTGTAGAATGATTCATAAAAAAAAGACCGCCCTTATTGAAGCGGTCTTTATTAAAAAATAATGAATTACCGCAGATTACTTGAGTAATAACATTTTCTTGACTGAAACAGAATGCTCACTCTGTAGCTTGTAGAAATATGCGCCGCTGGGTAATGACTTAGCATTAAATGCAGCCTGGTGCATTCCGGCGCTAACCTCTCCATTAACCAGTACAGCAACTTCCTGTCCCAGGAGGTTATAAACCGCGAGTTTAATTTTTCCAGCCTGCGGAGCACTATAGTTAATAGTAGTAGACGGATTAAACGGATTTGGATAATTCTGAGCAAGTGTAAATTTTTCTGGAGCTGAAATCATTATTTCAACAATACCTGAATATTTATATCCTCCATCAAAATCAATTTGCTTTATCCTATATCGATACTTTCCTTCGTTTATTTTTTTATCCTCAAAACTGTAATTGTGCTGCTTAGCTGAAGTTCCGTTGCCATCTACAAATCCTAAGCTCTTCCAGTTTTGTAATTCTTCATTTTTGTAAACCTGGCATCTTTCAACTTCAAATCCCTTATTATTTGTTTCTGTTGATGTTGACCAGTTTAGAATTATATTTTTCTCAGCGTTAATTTTTGCTGTAAATGTTTTTAGTTCCACAGGTGTTGTATACGGCATATAAGCTGTTGCTTCATTCCCCCATAGACTTGTATTAACTGTTCCCGGGATGCCCTTAACACGAATTTTATACGTATATATCGAGTCAGGTTCAACATTCTGATCAACATAATTTAATTCATTTAAACCAGGCTCAGCGATAGTTATATAATTTCCCGGATCAAGAGGTAATCCAGGTTTTCTTTGTAATTCGAACCCTGCAGCCCCACCTCCGGGACTTCCGCCATGAGTCCAGTTTAATAAGACTTGCTGCAGGCTATCTGCACTATTCGCCTTTAAAAGTGCAGGATGTATAGGCGGTGTCAGCAGCAAATAAGGCATTACTGTAAGATTATCAATCGCCCACCACCAGTCCCACCCTGGTTGAATTGATCTTAATCTCAGCATAAAATGATTGTCAGGTATTTGATTATGTAAAACCTGAATTTCGTGAGTATTTCGCACATCATTTTCATCAAAAAACACAATATTATGCCATGTTTGACCTTCATCGATACTATAATCCATAAAAGCAGAATCTAAATTATTAAGCGCTTGCCAATCATTATCCCATTCAATTAGGTAGGATGGAATGTAATTTGGCTCACCCGCATATGTTAATACAGCAGTTGAAATTGATCCTCCTCCTCCATTGCCGCAATAATCTGCATCAGCAGCAAATATTCCGCCGGTTGCGGTGGGAGGCAATAAATAACCACGATCAGTAAATATCTGCCATCCGCAACCGCTCTGAGTTGTTATAGTCCAATTGGTTAAACCATTTTCAAAATCTTCTACAAATGTATCCAGACAACACTTCTCACTTCTGAACCACCATATATCCCCATCAATAAAATTCGTATCATAATGTTCAACAACCTGCCAGTAAAAAGTTGTGCAATCAGGCAGATAGTTATTTAGACCTATAGAATCTGTCACGATATCCGGAAAACCATTAAAAATTCTTGCAGTGGTATCTTTTGAAACTACCATTGTTGAATCAGACCCAAAATAGACTTCATTGTATATTACTCCCTGAGGATTATCCCAGAATAAAATATGACCATAGGAATTTATTCCTGAAGCTCCTACGGCGGTCATTGGGTTATATGCAGACTGAGAAAATATTGATTGGCTAATTATAAAAATGAACAGTAAAAATGTCTTCATTATCTTTCTTTCAAAACTGACTACCTCCGTTTATTTACGACTACGACATTTTCCGGCAATAGTTTTAGATGTCGTTTCATCTAACTTCTATGATCATATACTATGTAGCCGACAGTAATACCATACAAGAGAGAGTTCATATGAGTTTTCCAGTACCCATATGAACTCACTTTCCGAACTTTTTATTTGCGGTCTTCCTATTAATCTCCTGCTTACTTTCACTTCTCACCTCAGTTGTTTTTATTAATTCAACCTTTTCTGAGGCGACAAATGTCGTTACTTGAGCAGCAGCATTTTCTTTATTGAAGCAGAATTTTCACTCCGGAGTTTGTAGAAATATGCACCGCTGGGTAATGATTTCGCATTAAATTCAGCCTGATGCATTCCAGAACTGACTTCACCATTCACCAGTACAGCTACTTCCTGTCCCACAAGGTTATAAACCGCGAGTTTAACCTTTCCGGCCTGCGGAACACTATAGTTAATTGTAGTAGACGGATTAAACGGATTTGGATAATTCTGAGCAAGGCTAAAGGTTTCAGGAATTGTTGTTGTAGTTTCTATTCCTGATGGAGCAGTAGTTTCAACAACGCCGCGGATGTTCCAGTTGTAGTTTAATCCGAAATCATTTAAGTGCTGCCAGGTACCTGCATCATTAACAAAGTCTCCGTCAGGATCAGCGGGACCTGCATCAACGCCGATAGGAAAGGCAGCAGCAGTAGAGTCTTCTACCTGGAGGCATACCCATAGATCATTTCCTGAAATAGGGATATCAGATGTCAGAGCAACTTCATTCCAGTCGCCGACAGTTAAAGAATCCAGGCTCAGAGGCTGACTTAATAATAAAGCACCGGGATCAGCAGCTGTTCCGGCGTCATAAATCATAATCGTCAGACCGGTTGCAGCCTGTGCATAGAAAAACTGAACTGACTGTAATGTGCCGTCTGTATAAGCACCCAGGATACTTGCGCGGAACCTTGCACCGCCGATAAAGGTAGCACCGCCGTCGCCGACCGAATTACCTGCATTATCGCCATCATAATGAACTATAACTAAATCATTTGGTGAATCAGGACTTGTTGATTCAGTATGTGCCTGATTAAGAGAAAAATTCTGGCTGTACCCTATTGAGTACAGAAGAAAAGAAAACAGTATTGTGAAAAGAAATTTGCTGAAATGTCTCACGGTCTCTCCTTATTTGTGTGGAAGAATTGACAAAATAAAAGACCGCCTTATTCAAGCGGTCTTTTATGAAAAAAAGAATCAGGAAGATATTACTTTAAGAGCAGCATCTTCTTAATCTGAACTGAATTATCGCTCTGCAGCTTATAGAAATAAGCGCCGGTCGGTAAAGATTTTGCACTGAATTCAACCTGGTGGAGACCTTCCGTTACAACACCGTTAACAAGGACAGCTACTTCCTGGCCGAGCAGGTTATAAACTGCTAATTTAACTTTACCTGACTGAGGAACGGTAAAGCTGATTGTAGTAGTCGGGTTGAAAGGATTGGGATAGTTCTGAGCAAGGTTGAAAGATTTAGGACCGGTAACGCTGACTTCAACTTCGTTTGAATATTCAAAGCGGCCGTTGAAATCAAGCTGTTTCAGTCTGTAAGTATAGTTCCCGTTGTTTACGTTTTGATCAACAAAGGAGTATGCTTTTGGTTCTGTTGTAGTGCCTGAACCTCTAACAAAACCAACCGTTGCGTAAGTGCCGTTTTCAGTTTTTCTTTCGACTTCAAACATCCTGTTATTGGTTTCAGTAGCAGTCTGCCAGTTAAGTACAACCTGGCCTAATGTGTTTGTATTTGCAGTGAAAGATGTTAATTCAACCGGAACTATCGTAAGGTCGGTTACCATGTAATCATCTACGTACATTTCATCATTAGCAGTTGCGCCAAAGAAGTCGTTTGCTGCTAAAGACAAAGCAATGGGTGTACCGCTTGCACCAAGAGTCCACTGCCATGAATAAATCATAGCACCATTGTACCAGTATTCAGCCATATCATTGTCAAGGTCGACAATAACAGTATTCAATACCCAGGTATCAAATGAATATGTGAAAGTTGCAGCCAGGTTTCCGCCAGCATTTATTGAACCGGCACCGCCTGCATTGAAATAAACTTCAAGTCCCCATTCCTGGGCAGCAATAAACTGACTAAGGGTATTGAAGTATCCTGTTTTTCCGGTAGGGATATAATTATAGAAATCAATTTCCCATTTACCTGAAGTTTCAGGGCCCCAGTAATGAACTTCATCATTATCCTGAGCAACAACAAATGAATTAGCACCGCTGTGAGCCCAGTTGCTGGAAACATATGCATCAGTAGCAGGATCGCAGGGGTTAAGATTCCAGGTTGTCCAGTCTGTAGGGTTCTGGCATGCAAGCTGCTGACCTGCAGTATATGAATCAAAATCATCAGAGAAAATTACTGTACCGCCACCGCCTGTTGAAGTCTGAATAGCAGCGCGGATATGCCAGTTGTAGTTTAATCCGAAATCATTTAAGTGCTGCCAGGTACCTGAATCGTTAACGAAGTCACCGTCAGGATCGGCAGGACCGGCATCAACACCGAAAGGAAAGGCAGCAGCAGTAGCGTCTTCTACCTGGAGGCATACCCATAAATCATTTCCTGAAACAGGGATATTAGATGTCAGGGCAACTTCATTCCAGTCGCCGACAGTTAATGAACCCAAGTCCAGCGGCTGGCTCAGTAATAAAGCACCAGGATCAGTAGCTGTTCCTGCGTCATAAATCATAATCGTAAGACCGGTTGATGCCTGGGCATAGTAAAATTGAACGGACTGTAATGTGCCGCCGGCATAAGCTCCCAGAATGCTGGCTCTGAATCTTGCACCGCCGATAAAGGTAGCACCACCATCGCCTACGGAATTAGATACATCCTCGCCGTCATAATGAACTACAACAACGTCATTTGGTGAATCAGGTAAATTTGATACATTACTCGACTGATGCAATGCGAAGTTCTGGCTATATCCGAAAGAATATAGGAGAAAGGAAAAAAGTACTGTGAATAGAAAACGGTTGAACTGTTTCATGGATCCTCCTGAACGATTGAATGTTAATGAAAAAAAATGGAATGCATATAGCCCATCAATAATGCACACTTCCATTACTTATTATTAATTACAAAGGCTTTTTCATTAAATGAATTTAACGTATAAATAAGATATGATTTTTTCTTTATAATTATCAACAATTTTAAAGAAAAAAATTGTGATCCCGGATAAAAAAAGACCGCCCCCATGGGGAACGGTCTTCCGGATTTTAAGTGCTTTGAGGCCTATTTACTCTAATAATAACATTTTTTTCGTCATGACTGAGCCGTTGCTCTGCAGTTTATAGAGGTAAACTCCACTGGGGAAATTTATCGACTTAAAATTAACTTCATGATATCCTGCTTCATAATAGCCGTCTGCCAGTACAGCTATTTCTTCTCCTATCACATTGTAAACTGAAAGTTTCAGATATGAATTTTCGGGTAAACTAAAACGGATTTTGGTCTCCGGGTTGAAAGGATTAGGAAAATTCTGTTCCAGAACGAATCCGTTTGATGGATTTATATTCAGTTCCACAACCGACGAATACTCAAATGAACCGTTATTGTCCATTTGTTTCAGTCTGTAAGCATATTTGCCGGGCTGATTAATTTTTGAATCAGAGAAAGAATAGCTGCTTGGGGATTGTTTGGTTCCATTCCCTTCCACAAATCCTATAGAATACCACGCGGAATTTTCGGTTTTCTTTTGAATCTCAAAACCGTAGTTGTTCAATTCGGCGGCAGTCTGCCATTTCAGGTTTACATTTTTATTATCCCAGCTCCCCGCAAATGAGGTAAGTTCAACCGGTACTATGTCCGATACCTTCGCCATCAAGGCCAGGGTACCTATACAGAGCTTAGAACATTTTTCAAAATATGGAAAGTTGTAATGTGAGATAAGGTCATTTGAAGTATGGTAATACTGGTTAAAATCACCATAGTAATTTTCTATCAAAAGTATGGCTGTATAGCCATAGTTCCAGAATGATGCATGGTCGCTCGCCGTTATTCCGGGATTAATTATTGAAGGCTGAATACCAACAGAATAGGCGGTATTCACCATCACCATTGAATCCTTGAGAGCAACTGAGTTAGCTATATTCTTAGTATGAATTTCAGCCAGGTTGTCGTTGTTGCTGTCCCAGGCAATCATATCCATATTTATTACGCCAAGGATATCAAGGTTTGTATTGGCAGCATAATAGGCGCTTCCAAGAAGTCCCATTTCCTCCGCATCCCAGACTGCGTAAATAATTGTATAATCAAATTCAAAGTCTTTTAATACGCGTGCTGCTTCAATTACTGCACAGGTGCCGCTTCCGTTATCATCGGCTCCCGGTGCCAGTCCGCTCGAAGGCATATCATCGTAGTGAGCACAAATAATAAAATATTGATCGGGATGAACGCTCCCGGGCTGAATCGCATATACATTCCTTCCGCTGCTGAATGCCTGATCGAATGCCTGCAGACCATAAGATTCGAATTTTGCTTTTATATAATCGGCGGCTTTATCATTGATAGTAGAACTATAGTACCTGGTTGTAAGGGTAACCGGCTGACCATTAATGTATACCGGGACCTCGCCTGATAATTCATTTACAAACTTCGTTAATGAATCAATGCTGACATTATTGACTGCCTGCTGGACTAGGGGATTGATCTGTGCCATCCCCTGATGAAAGAAGAAGACTACAAAGAAGATTGTAACAATTTTTTTCATTGTCTTTAAGTACCTTTATTGTTGGAATAATTTGACCGGGTTAGTTGAAATCTCTCCTGATTTAATAAATGATCAACCCATTCAGTTACCAACTACGGTGCCATAAAATGAATGTTCAGATTAGTTGATTTTTCCACAGAAATCAAGAGTATGAAATGGGCTGGTATTGAATTTTTCCCAATTCAAAAGAAAATAATTATTAGAAATGAAAATCCATTCACACTTTTGTGTAAAGAATTAACCCCTTAATAATGAGATGGATCTCTATGATCCATCTCTGTATTTACTGCCAATGATTCAACACACATTAACGTAACAGCAACATCTTCTTTATAGTACTGAAACTGCCTGCTTCCATTTTATAGAAGTAAATTCCGCTGCTTAGTCCTGATGCTGCAAAATTAATTGAATGGATCCCGGCTTGCTGATATCCGTTCACCAATGTTTTAATTTCTTTGCCGAGCACATCATAGATCTTTAGACTTACATTTCCATCATTTGGGATTGAATATGAAATCATAGTCGTGGGATTAAACGGGTTGGGATAATTCTGTGCAAGATGGTAGTCGGGCGAACTCGTTGAACTCAATTCAATAATATTTGAATAATTATACCGGCCGTTAAAATCAATCTGCTTCAATCGATAGTAGACTTCACCATTTACGCCTTCGTCGCTGAAAGAATAACTATGAGGCTGTTCCGTAGTTCCTCCGCCTTCAACGAATCCTCTTGTAAGATAATGACTACCGTCAGTACTCCTTTCAACTTCAAATCCTCTGTTGTTCTTTTCTGTTGAGGTCTGCCATTCAAGTAAATTTTTCCCTTGCGAAGACCTTCCATTAAAGCTAACCAGTTCAACCGGAACGTTGTTTATTACAGCTGTATAAATATCCATATCTGTGCCTCCGGCTCTTTCATCTGTCCATACAGGTACTACAATATTTCCGCCGTAAGCATCGATGCCTATGTAATCGCCGAATCTTACATCACTGTTAGGTGTGCTGGTGGGAGAAGGCTGAGTGCTGATCAATTCATTGGTGAAAGTCTGTCCTCCGTCGGTCGACCTTGCCAGGTACGCCTCAATAATTGAGTTGTTGGCAGTATTCCTTGTATCGTAGAATATAAGATCTACTTCACCGCTCTCGGCCACGGTTATCCACGGCCAGTATTGGTCACGTCCGTTGCTGACCGGGTCATTATTGATTCTTAGAGCAGCCGACCACGTTTCTCCTCCATCTGTTGATTTACTTAGAAAAATATCACCGTCGCCGTTACGTTCATCATTCCAGGTAACATATATATTTCCGTTGTACTGACCGCCGCTGAGATCAACCGCCATTGACGGGAACCATGCATTAGGACAAGGGCTGATTACTTTATCAGTGCCGAAGGTTACTCCTCCGTCAGTTGATTTATCGAAATAAATATTTTCAGATGAGAAATCGGAGCCATACCATGCAACATAAACCTCTCCATTTGGTCCCGTGGCAGGGATTGAACCCTGTACACCCGATTGATTACTTATCTGTATGGGAGTGCTCCATGAAACTCCCTGGTCGGTTGACTTCACGAGATATATGTCCGTACCGCTGCCGAACCTTGTCCAGCTTACATACATATTATTGTAGTAAGGACTTGCGGAAGAAAAATCAGTTGTTACATATTCTTTATCTTCAAAAACTCCCGGATTATATGCAAGCTGGTAGACTGAATCAAATGTAACTCCGCCGTCAACAGATTTAAACAGCCACAACTCCCCATTGCCGTTATTATCGTTCAGTGAAACCGTCACTATATAAAAATTGCCTGCTGTATCCGTGGCTACTGCAGGATCGCTCGACAGGGCGCAGGTCGGGATTATCTGGGGAGTAAGCTGACTAACAGACCAGGTTTGTCCTCCATCGGTTGAATAGCTATAGCCTATCCTGCGAAGGGCAGGAGAAACTCCGGTTCTGAAATCGCGCCACGCCGCAACAACTCTGTTCGGATCCTTCCTGCTAATTTTAACAGAGGGTTCGTTCTGCGGATGAGTTTCAGCTGAAATATTCAGGTTGTCGAATATAGAAGGCATTTCGCCGCGAGGTACAAAATTGTGTTCATCATAATGCATCTTATCCAGCCAGGGTTCGGGGTTTGCTTCGAGAGGTTTCTGAAATAGTTCCCTGAGGTTCTGTGCTGAAATAAAAAAGGGAATCGAAAAGGTTAGAAGTGCTGTAAGCAGCAGGATTTTTTTCATCGTTATCTCCAATGATGATCGTAGAGGATTTAAATAGATTAATAAATTACATTTAATTTCATTTAAAGAGTAGCGGAAAGAGAATGGAAACGGAATAACACGGCTTTCAAATGACTGGCTGCAGAATGATCTTTTATCTTCTTCCTTTAATCCTTTTTCTTATTAAAACGCTCCCGCAAGTTTCTCAATCAGCCTTTTTTTAACATCATTCGCATCCAGCTCCGGCTTATTGAAATAACTTATCACCATGAACATATGAAACTGCAGTACATCCAGCACTTCCTTTGTTTCAGCTGAATCATATTCTTCGAATTCGTACCTCAGCTTCGTAATGGCTTTATTTGCTTTGATGAGCTCGTCCGGTATCATGATAGTTCCTCTGGTAATACTATATCCTAATTTAAAAATAAAAAATGCAAAAAATGCATACCTCTGTAAACTTAAAATCGCAATATATTCTGATGTGGAAAAATTATTCCGGAACATATACCGGTTGAAATTGTTTATTTTTACATGTTTGGTTAAGTACTTATGTCCAATTATAAAATTATTAACATTGCTTAAACAGGAACATAAATGAGTTCAGTTAAAAAAGATGGTCTTTTTATTACCGTGGATGCTAACATCGGGGCGGGTAAAACTAACGCATGCCATGCTCTTGCATCCGCGTCAAGTTCAAGGGGCAGGCAGACAAGAGTGCTGGAAGAACCTACTCACACGGATAGGTTCAAACACTTCCTGTCGCATTATTATAATGATCTTATCACTGGTAAAAATACCGGCGGCGGTTTCGAAATGCAGATGTTTATGCTTTGCCAGAGATACGAACAGCATAGACTTGCGGTTGAACGGGCCTGGGGAGAGAACGGAATAACCATTATACAGGACCGGCCAATTTACGGCGACACAGTTTTTGCTACCACTGCTATGGAAAGAGGATTTATGACGCAGGAGGAATTCGATTTATATTTCGATGTTTTCAGGAATATGAGCCGCGACATAATGCCTCCGGATATTTTTGTTTATCTGAATGTCTCTCCGGAAGAATGTCACCGGCGTATGAACACAAGATCGAGATCCGAAGAAGAAGGAGTACCTCTGGATTACCTGCAGCATCTCGATAAAAACTATAAAAAACTGGTAAATGAAATGAGGCGGAGGGGAATAAGGGTTTTGGAAGTCGACTGGCATGAATTCGGCCCTCCTGTGATTCTCTGGAATAAGATTCTTGGAATGACAGGCTCGGATGAATCATGGTATGAACAGCTCTCCTTCTCATTTGCCAAACAGCCCCGCATCCCCATTATGCCGAACCCCGATGAAAAATCGTAGGATCATCACCTGCGTGCCGGTATCTATCTGCCGATACGCAGGAAGATTTAGATTGTTCATTT
>DATFVA010000498.1:0-11948 GCA_035260565.1 Ignavibacteriaceae bacterium
ACCTTCATTGTAGGATCCATAATTCAAGCCACGGGATCCAGACCTTATAATGCTGAAAAGCTTACAGATTTAGGTTATGGTAAATACGAGAATGTCCTTACGGGCGTGCAGTTTGAGGAATACTTTTTAAATGGTAAAAAATTGCAGGATGGTAAACCGGTAAAAAGTGTAGCGTTTATACAATGTGCCGGCTCCAGGGATGAAAAGCATCTGCCATATTGCTCTTCGACGTGCTGCACAACTTCGTTAAAACAGGCTTTGTATGTTAGAGAAAAATTTCCCGATGCCCTCATCTATATTATTTACAAAGACATCCGGACTCCGGCCCATATGGAACATTTTTATAAAAGGGTTCAAACCGAAGACAATATATTTTTTACTAAAGGAGAAGTGGTTAGTATCAATAAAAGTGATAATGGTTCAATATTCATTGATATAGATAATACCTTGCTTGGTGATAAAATCAGAATTGAATCTGAAGTGGTAGTCCTTGCAACTGGTACCGTTCCATCTACACTTGTTGGCGAAATAGAAACTTCAGCTTCTGAAACCGAACCAAACGGGAAAACCCTTGATGGAAAGAAAGCTGCACAATCTGCAGAAGCAGGAGCAAAAATATTGAACCTTGCCTACAGGCAGGGAACAGACCTTCCTACCTTAAAGTATGGCTACCCTGATTCTCATTATATCTGCTTTCCTTATGAAACCAGGAGAACGGGAATTTATGCTGCAGGATCAGTAAGGTATCCTATGGATATTGAGTCCTGTAAAGAAGATGCATATGGAGCTGCACTGAAAGCTATTCAGGTCCTTTATACCGCAAGAGAGGGTAAAGCTGTTCATCCAAGATCAGGAGATCAATCCTATCCTGAATTCTTTTTACAGAGATGTACCCAATGTAAGCGCTGCACTGAAGAATGTCCATTCGGCACACTGGATGAAGACGAAAAGGGAACCCCGCTTCCGAATTTAACACGGTGCAGGCGATGCGGTATTTGCCTTGGGGCATGTCCCGAAAGAATTATTTCATTTAAAGATTATTCCATTCAAATGATCTCTTCAATGATTAAATCGGTTGAAATTCCTGATGAATTTGATGAGAAACCCAGAATACTTGCTTTCCTATGTGAAAATGATGCCTACCCATCGTTGGACTTTGCCGGGAGGCACAGACTTCAGTATGATCCGAATGTTCGTGTAATTCCTGTCCGCTGTCTCGGATCGGTAAATGTAGTGTGGATTGCCGATGCTCTTTCGAGAGGGTTCGACGGGGTTCTGCTTATTGGCTGCAAGTATGGCGATGACTATCAATGTCATTATGTCAAAGGTAGTGAATTGGCAAGCAAAAGAATGGAAAATGTTCAGGAAAAATTAAAGCAGCTGGTTCTTGAACCTGAAAGAGTTAAACTTATGACACTTTCAATTGATGAATATGGGAAAATCCCCGGTATCTTTAATGAATTTGTTGAACAAATCAGGGAGATTGGCTTTAACCCTTATAAGGGGATGTAAAGATATAATCCTAAATATTTAAGCACATTATCCTGCATTTACCTGGTTGTGTGAAAAGTGAAAACCTCCCCTAAACTGTCGATATTAATGGGGATCATTCAAGCAATTCATTTAGTCTAAACAGAATTCACACAGCCTTTTTTAATACAGATACCATTCTGGATTTCATTATTTTTGCATTTAAAAACCTTAAAGATTATTGCCTGTTAAACACACTTCAATCATGTAGTTATATCTTTGCTGGCTATTAAAAAAACATTCGGGGACTACTTAAAGTAAACACCGAATCGCTGAACTTAACCCCTTCCCTCAGTTTGACATTTTTGTCATATGTAAATAATTTCCACAGGCGAAAATTGCATTTTTTCGCTGTTTGTACAGTGTCTCTTTTTGAGTTCAAAAGGCGGATAAAAGGCGGACAACTACGGTAACAATACTGCCTAAAGAGTATGTCTGACATTTTTGTCAGACTGTTTAATTATTTTACACAAGATAGAAACATAAATGGAACCCTCCCGATCAGATTAATTTCATAGTCTGAATAAATACTAAATTGTCGTACCCTGCTTATTACTAATTTAACCATTGTTGGTTTAAAGCTTGTTTTCCTGAGGTTCAATTTCCGTAACTGACTCGTACTCCTCTCGTACTTCTCTTCTACTCTGCTCTACTGGAACGGTGTATCTCTGTCTTTATATCATACCTGTAGCAGCTATTTTTTTTGGAATGGAAATGGGCTGGAAGCAGGTTCTTGTAGTGGATCAGCCCTTTTTATACTTCCTGATTCAGGTACCGGAAAAAATAATTAAAATTAAAAAACGGACAACAGCATGATTACAGAAACTTCATTCACATTGCTTTTCCCTCTGCATACATATAGTTTTTTATTACGAATTTATACTGTTTTTACAGGAAATTAGTCAACATTTTGCAAATTAAATCATTGAATAAGGGAGATGAAAATTGCCTGTTTTTAACGGGGAAATACACAAGCTAAATCCGAAAAAGCTAAATATCTCTTTCTATTTAAAAAAAGAGCAGGTAAGAAAATCAGTTAACCCTAGAGATAGTCAAGTTATTAACAACTTTAAATGGAAGGGATTTATATGAGTAAATCAAATCTAATAAGACCTCATGGCAGTGATGAATTAAAGATACTTCTTCTCAGCGGAAAAGAGAAAGAGGCAGAATTAAAAAAGGCTGCAAAGCTTAAAAAAGTTCCTGCCACAAGTCGCGAAACAGGGGATCTTATAATGCTTGGAATCGGAGGTTTTACACCTCTTGAAGGCTTTATGGGTTACGATGACTGGAAAGGTGTTTGTCAGGATATGAAGATGACAAACGGACTCTTCTGGCCTATCCCTATCACTATGTCGGTATCAAATGAAGTAGCCGATTCTTTGAAAATCAATGAAGAGATAACATTAATCTCTGATGAAACCAAAGAAATTATGGCCACAATGAAAGTAACCGAAAAGTACAAAATAGATAAACTCTTTGAATGTAAGAATGTATTCACTACCACCGATCCTGAACATCCGGGAGTAAAAATGGTAATGGAACAGCTGGACTGGAATATTGCTGGTCCGGTAAAAGTTCTGTCTGAAAGTTATTTCCCGGAAGAATTTAAAGGGAGTTATCAGCGTCCAGCTGAAAGCAGAAAAATATTTGAAGAAAAAGGATGGAGAACTATTGCTGCATTACAGCTACGCAATCCAATGCATCGTTCTCATGAATACCTTGCAAAAATTGCAGTTGAAGTATCGGACGGTCTTTATATTCATCAACTGGTTGGAAAGCTTAAACCAGGTGACATACCAGCTGATGTGAGGGTAAAATGTATAAATACTTTAGTCGATTACTACTTTGATAAGAGCAGAGTAGTTGCCGGCGGTTATCCTCTGGATATGCGCTATGCCGGTCCGAGAGAAGCATTACTTCACGGCGTTTTCCGTCAAAACTTCGGCTGTACTCATATGATTATCGGTCGTGACCATGCCGGTGTAGGCAACTATTACGGTCCGTTTGATGCGCAGGAAGCTTATTATAAATTATGGGACGGTGCTCTGGAATGCAAAATGCTTCCGATTGACTGGACATTCTGGTGTTACAAATGCGGTGGAATGGCTTCAATGAAAACCTGCCCCCATAAGAAAGAAGACCGGTTATTCCTTAGCGGTACAGCACTACGTAAAGCTCTTTCCGAAGACGGAGATGTTCCTTCCGAATTCAGTCGTCCAGAAGTGCTCACTATTCTCAGAGAGTATTATGCTCAGCTGGAAGAAAAAGTAGAAATAAAAATGCATCAGTTTGCAACTGGTGATATGAAAAAAAATAATTAATGAAATTTGAGTCATTCAAATATGATAGTTAATTAAATAATTATATAAGGAGATACACTAATGCCAAGTTATGTATTACAAGATAAATGTGACGGCTGTAAAGCACTCGACAAAACTGCTTGTCAATACATTTGTCCTAACGACTTAATGGTATTGGACAAAGACAAAATGAAAGCATACAACCGTGAACCGGAAATGTGCTGGGAATGCTACAACTGTGTAAAGATTTGTCCAACACAGGCAGTAGAAGTTCGTGGCTATGCAGATTTTGTTCCGTTAGGTGCTTCAGTTACTCCAATGCGCAGTACAGACAGCATACTCTGGACAGTTAAATTCAGAAATGGCAGTTTGAAACGCTTTAAGTTCCCTATTCGTACCATTCCTGAAGGCAAAGCACAGCCAGATGGTGGATACCCAACTCACAATGATCTTAAGAGCCCCGCTTTATGTACAGAACCCGAATCACTGGGCCTTAAGGAAGTTGCAAGTTTAAACTAAGTAAACCAATAATAAGGAGAAAAGAATAATGGCTAATTTCGAAACCGTAGAAGTCACCACTGACCTTCTCATTGTTGGTGGTGGTATGGCTGCTTGTGGTGCTGCTGTAGAAGCTGCGCACTGGGCCAAAAAAAACGGATTAAAAGTTACACTTGTTGATAAAGCTGCGGTAGACCGCAGTGGTGCTGTCGCAATGGGATTGTCCGCAATAAATCAGTACGTAGGCTTGCGGGATGGTCAGAATACAATGAAAGATTATATTGATTACGTTCGTAATGACCTGATGGGAATTACCCGTGAGGATCTTGTTTTCAATATAGCTCGTCATGTTGATTCAACAGTTCATCTTTTTGAAAAATGGGGATTGCCGATCTGGAAAGATGCAAAAGGTGCATATGTTCACGAAGGAAGATGGCAATTAATGATCAATGGTGAATCCTATAAGGTTATTGTTGCTGAAGCTGCAAAAAATGCAATTGGAACCGAAAATATTTATGAAAGAATATTTATTGTTGGTCCGATAATGGACGGCAATCGCTGTATCGGTGCAGTTGGTTTTAGTATTCGTGAAGATAAATTCTATATCTTCAAAGCCAAAGCTGTATTAGTAGCAATGGGCGGTGCAGTGCACGTATTTAAACCACGTTCTTCTGGTGAAGGCCTTGGAAGAGCATGGTATCCGCCGTGGAATGCTGGTTCAAGTGCATACTTCACACTTAAAGCCGGTGCTGAAATGACCTGCCAGGAAGTTCGCTTTATTCCGGTAAGGTTTAAAGATGCTTATGGTCCGGTTGGTGCATGGTTCCTGCTGTTCAAATCACGCGCAACAAACGGGTTTGGTGAAAACTATATGGAAACCCGTAAACCTGAGCTGGAAAAATGGCTGCCTTACGGTAAAGTAAAACCTGTTCCGGCTAACCTCCGCAACTGGCTGATGATGCTGGATGTTCAGGAAGGTAAAGGCCCTATTTCTATGCGTACAGAAGAAGCAATCGGAAAAATTGCCGCTGTTGAAAGTGATGAAAAAGCGGCAAAGAAAAAACTAAAAGAATTAGAATCAGAGGCATGGGAAGATTTCCTTGATATGACAATTTCTCAGGCTATTCTGTGGGCGGCAACAAATACTGCTCCGGAAGAAAAAGCATCAGAAATTGCAGCCGCGGAGCCTTATTTCATAGGCTCACATTCAGGCGCTTCAGGTGCATGGGTAAGCGGGCCGGAAGATGTAGCTCCTAAAGAGTATTTCTGGGGTTATGATTGTATGTCAACTGTTGATGGCCTGTTCTGCGCAGGTGATGCTTCAGGCGCATCCAGTCATAAATTTTCATCAGGTTCGCATGCTGAAGGCCGCATTGCGGCAAAAGCTGCCGTCAGGTTTATTCTTGATCATAAAGATAGAATAAACTATGATATGAAAGCCATTGATGAAATGAAGAAAGAAATTCTGAAACCTCTTGATCTTTATGCAGAATCCAGCAAAAAAACTGTAACGCAGGATGTTAACCCTGATTATATACTACCTAAAATGTTCATGTTCAGATTGCAGAAAATTATGGATGAATATGCAGGCGGTGTTTCAACAGGATTCACAACCAGTGAAAAATTATTAGAGAAAGGTCTTGATCTGCTTAGCTTCCTGAAAGAAGATACTTCTAAATTAGCAGCACCGGATTTACACGAATTAATGAGATGCTGGGAGAATGTACACCGCATGTGGCAGGCTGAAGCTCATGTCCGTACGTTGTTATTCCGTGAAGAAACAAGATGGCCTGGATATTATTTCAGGGCAGATAAACCTTCTATGGATCATGAAAACTGGGATGCATTTGCAAACTGTAAATATGATCCTACTTCTGATAAATGGGAAATGATAAAACGCCCTATAATCAGGATCTTTAAGGAAAACAAAGAACCTGAAATGGTTGTTTAATATTTTGTATCTATGAGTACTTGTTAATCAATTCCCTCCGGTTTTTTACCGGAGGGGATTTGTTACTCAAAAAATAAAAACTTTCAGCTTGACGCGGGGTATTTTGGTTAAGCTTTAAATAAAAAAGTTTCGTAATGAATTTTTAATGGAGTTAAAATATGCCCACCTGGATTTATCTCGTCCCGATTTTAGGAATAATTGCTCTTCTCTTTGCATATTATAAAGCAGCATGGGTTAACCGCCAGGATCCCGGCACCGAAAAGATGATTGAAATCTCGGGCCATGTTCGTGACGGAGCTATGGCTTTTCTAAAACGAGAGTACAGAGTTTTAGCATATTTTGTATTAGTAGTGGCAATTCTCTTAGCTGTAGCTAACTGGAATTCACCGGATAGCAGCCCAATCATTGCAATTTCTTTTATACTTGGGGCTGCCTGCTCTGCCTTAGCGGGATACTTTGGAATGCGCGTTGCCACGGCCGCAAATGTCAGAACAACCAATGCTGCAAGGGAAAGTTTGAACCGGGCTTTGAAAGTAGCTTTTTCAGGCGGTACTGTAATGGGAATGTGTGTTGTGGGACTTGGCGTATTAGGACTTGGGATTCTTTTTCCAATCTATTCGGAAATATTTCGCAATCCTGATGGGTCTACAAACGTTATGGTTGTGATTAATGTTATTACCGGTTTCTCTTTTGGTGCTTCCTCAATAGCTTTATTTGCGAGAGTCGGGGGCGGAATTTATACTAAAGCTGCTGATGTTGGAGCAGACCTGGTTGGAAAAGTTGAAGCAGGCATCCCTGAGGATGATCCAAGAAACCCTGCTACAATTGCTGATAACGTTGGTGATAATGTTGGTGATGTTGCCGGGATGGGAGCCGATTTATTTGAAAGTTTTGTCGGTTCTATTGTTGGAACAATGGTTTTGGGAATTGTATATCACGATATAAATTTAATAATTCTTCCCCTGTTTCTTGCCGGAGTTGGGATCATTTGTTCTATTATCGGAACGTTTGCGGTCAGGACAAAAGAAGGAGGAAATCCACAAGCTGCATTAAACCTTGGAACTTTTGGCGCCGGCGCATTGATGGTGCTTTTTACTTATCCGGTAGTCAAATATTTTGTTCCGGGTATCGCTGAACCGGTTTCTGATGTAACCGGTCTATTAACAGCATTAAATGCTGAAAATATTTTTATAGTAACAATTATCGGTCTTGTTGCCGGTATAGCAATTGGATTAACTACAGAATATTATACTGCCGAATCAAGAAAACCCGCAAGATATATTTCCGCTCAATCACAAACCGGTCCTGCGACCAATATTATAGCTGGACTGGCTCTCGGAATGAGATCAACTACTTTGCCCGTTATTTATATCGCGCTGGCAATTGTATTCTCATATTACTTCGCAGGTTTATATGGTATTGCCATAGCGGCTTTAGGAATGCTGTCAACTACAGGTATCCAGTTAGCAGTCGACGCATATGGCCCTGTGGCGGATAATGCAGGAGGTTTGGCTGAGATGAGCGGTCTGCCCCCTGAAGTACGGCAGAGGACGGATAAGCTGGATGCAGTTGGGAATACTACAGCTGCAATAGGTAAAGGTTTTGCAATCGGTTCAGCCGCTCTCACTGCACTTGCTTTATTCAGCGCTTTTCAATCACAGGCTCATATAAAGATGATTGATGTTACTAATCCATATGTAATGGCTGGACTATTTATTGGCGGCATCCTCCCGTTCCTCTTCAGTTCAATGGCAATGAGTGCAGTAGGCAATGCTGCTTTTGAAATGATTGAAGAAGTAAGAAGACAATTCAGGGAGATACCAGGGTTAATGGAAAATAAAGCAAAAGCAGATTATGCAAAGTGCGTTGATATTGCTACCGCCGCTGCTATTAAAAGAATGGTTGCTCCGGGACTGATAGCTGTAATAACACCAGTTGTATTCGGATTATTAAACAAAGAAGCCCTGGGAGGCTTACTTGCAGGCGTAACTGTAGTCGGCGTTCTGATGGCTATATTTCAGGCAAATGCAGGCGGAGCGTGGGATAATGCTAAGAAACACATTGAAGCAGGTGCCTACGGAGGCAAAGGCTCTTATGCACACATGGCTGCAGTAGTGGGAGATACGGTAGGAGATCCTTTTAAAGATACCTCCGGTCCTTCTTTAAATATTTTAATTAAATTGATGGCAGTAATTTCTTTAGTTATTGCACCATTAATTTCATAGGTACAAAAATGAACGAAACAAATGTAATTCCAGTTTGCCCCCATTGTAATAAAGAATTGAAAAAATGGTTATGCCCTCCTGACTCATCCTGGGGAGTTGAATATCAATATGTATGCTTTAATGATGAGTGTCCCTATTATATTGATGGGTGGGAATGGATGAAAAAAAAATATAATCAGAATGTTTCTTACAGGTACAGGTTTAATCCTTTTAATAATGAATCGGGACCCCTGCCGGTCTGGTCAAAAGATGCTTTAAAAAATTCAATAGTTGAATAAATGAATCTGACTTTTATAGTTGGAAATTAGATAGAAATAAAACCAGGGAGAACAAAAATGAACGAGATAGATAGATTAAAAGAAGCGATATTAAAAGAATATCCAAGATTAACAAAAGATAGTGAATTCAAATTTAGTTGTTTCAGAAACATCAGCTGTTTCAATAAGTGCTGCAGTGATGTAAATATTTTTCTTACACCTTATGATGTGATAAGGTTGAAAAACAGGCTCGGAATCTCTTCCCAGGAATTCCTTGATAAGTATACATTCCTTCCTATAGATGAAAACCAAAATCACCCTGTAATAATGTTCAGATTAAACCAGGACAAGGAAAAAACCTGTCAGCTGGTTG
Source organism: Ignavibacteriaceae bacterium (assembly GCA_035260565.1). Classification (GTDB taxonomy): domain Bacteria; phylum Bacteroidota; class Ignavibacteria; order Ignavibacteriales; family Ignavibacteriaceae; genus DATFVA01. The sequence continues at coordinate 9,138 of DATFVA010000498.1, forward strand.
GTAAGGATGGTTGTACGGTTTATGAGGACAGACCATGGTCTTGCAGAATGTTTCCTTTGGGTGTTGCATCCCCTAAAGATATCGATGGAACAGAGGAAGAAGATTTTTATTTTATAATTGAAGAACCTGTATGTAAGGGTTACCTTGAAGAAAAGAAATGGACTGTTGCAGAATGGATGAAGGATCAGGGAGTCGAAGAATACGACAGGATGGGGAAATTATTTAAGGAGATATCTCTACACAATTATTTCGAGAAGGGTAAAAAACTAACACCGCCTCAACTGGAAATGTTCTATACTGTTTGTTATAATATTGACAAATTCAGGGAATTCGTCTTTGATAGTACATTCCTGGAAAGGTTTATTATTTCTGAAGAAACAATTAAAAAAATTAAAGAAGATGATGAGGAGCTATTAATATTTGGTTTTGAATGGTTGAAATATTGCCTGTTCGGCGAAAAAACAATGAAAGTTAACAGCAATAATAAAAAAGATTAGGGAGAGATTGTTGTGAACGAACGTAATCAGATTCAGCCCGACCTTGAATTTATCACAAGCCTAAAAAAGAACGGCGGAAGTACCATTAAAAAATGTATGCAGTGTGCAACATGTTCGGTTGTATGCACTTTATCTAATGAAGACTTTGGATTTCCCCGGAAACAGTTATTAATGGCACAATGGGGTTTGAAAGATCGTTTACTTAAGGACCCCGGACCGTGGTTATGCTTTTATTGCGGTGAGTGTACAAAAAAATGTCCTCGTAAAGCAAACCCTGGTGAAATGATGATGTCGATTAGAAGATATTTAACATCTTTTTACGATATCACAGGGTTATCAAAGCTGATGTACCGTTCTGCTTACTGGGAATTGGGTATTCTGGCTGCATTGGCGACAGCTATTATCCTGCTTTTCACTATTCCGGATAATTTTGGATTCGGTCTGCTGAATAATTCCGATTCTTCTGCCTTCTCTACCGTGACAATGGAACGATTTGCCCCTATTGATGTAGTCGATTGGGGAGACAGGATTATGGCCGGCGTATTAGGATTACTTCTTCTTACTAATGCTGCCCGTATGTTTTCAATGATGACAAAAGATGATAAAATACCCTTCCGTTTTTATCTGTCTCAGGTTCCTTTCTTTATAGTGCAGGGCATAACTCAGAAAAGGTGGAAAGAGTGCAATGAAAGTGAAGCCACAATTAATTGGATTCGTCACCTGATGCTTGTTATTGGTTATGGAACGGTATTTACTCTGGTTGTGATTTTTCTACCATGGTTTCAGGTTAAAGATAATAGTCTGCATTGGACAAGTTTTCTTGGTTACTATGCAACTGTGTTTTTATTGACTTCAACTGTGTGGATGATTTATGACAGATTAACTAAAAGAACAGGAATGCATGAATTCAGTCATCTTTCCGATTGGTTATTTCCGATTTTACTTTTTCTTTCGGCACTAACGGGGATTTTACTACATATATTCAGAATTTCTGATATGCCGCTACAGACGTATTATACGTATATGATCCATTTAGCTATTGTCGTACCTATGCTGATCGTAGAAGTACCTTTTGGTAAATGGGGCCATCTACTATACAGACCAATTGCTCTGTATGTTGCAGCGGTTAAAAGTAAAGCAGCCAAAGAATTACTGGCAGCTTAAGAAATAGAATCTGGGAAAATATTATTTGATAAGATTATAAATTTATTTTATGAAGGGGGAGGAGTTTATATTAGTTTGGATCATTTCACTCGTTATCTATAAATCTCATAGCCGGGGCTGAATCACCTTTAAGAAAAGCGTTTACGAACTGTTCTATATTCTCATCACTCGTCAGAGTCACATCTACATTCCTTACAGCTCCCATCAGTCTACCGATTTCAGAAAGCAATGTATATATAGATGAAGAAGGGATTTTTCTAATTGTCGCTAAAACATGATCTCCATGATGCGAAACAGTGAAATTTAAAGTTTCCAGCACGCGCGTAATTATTTTAGCCCTTCTCATTCTTCGTATAGGATCTGCAGCCCCTCCGCGGAAATTAAAGTTAATATAGTTATTGTTAAGCTCATTACTGGCGTATGCATCGAGCCGGGAGAAATGATAGCCAAGGCGGGAGAAGAAATTCATATAACAATCAGAAATGAAAGCGTAGCTCCTGCTTCCGAGATCTCTGTCGCTTCTGCTTGAATCAACTATGTTCGACATTAATAGGTTTGTTAATCCCTTAAAATCGATGGGTAATGGTCCCGCCCATCTAATCCCCGGTGATGTCATTCCTTTGATTAGTGCCAGGAATGGTTCGGAAATAATATTTGCTGTGGTGATTGATTTTTTCTCTTTTATATCCTTCAAACCTTTCCCGAGATCTATAACATGTATATCTAACGGGACCTTAAATTTTAGAGGGTAAGCCTGTGTATCCTCATACTGTGCTGACTCATAAAGAGAAAACATTTCTCTCATTGCATTTTCATGCGCAAACCTCGTAATATCGTGTATAGTTTTGCAATTATCAGAGTTAAATTCTGAGGAACTGGGATCTGTTAAATTCAGCGGAATAACCAGCCTGGTAATGTTCTGCCAGATGCGATGCATCGGACTTTTCATAAAAAAGTTTTCAGTAATTGATTTTGATTTATAGTTCTCTATCAGATTCTGAACAATACCTTCATATACCTTGTTTTCATTTGCATCTATGGTTACGGTCATTCCATTAGATAGTGTTTCAGTTGCATTATTTGTATTCACTATTACCGGAATTTTTAATTCGCGTGCAATGATAGCAAGATGTCCCGTAGTATTACCTAT
>DATFVA010000499.1:0-10353 GCA_035260565.1 Ignavibacteriaceae bacterium
GTACGCTGCGGTTATCCGCAGCAAAGACTGGAATGCAGAAGGTTATACCCTCCCGGGTGTGCCGGTTTTTGTTATTGGAAAGAATCAGAACATCTCCTGGGTTTTAACAAACATTATGCTGGATGATGCCGATTTTTATGTCGAAAAGATTGATTCATCGGGTAAAAATTATTTTTATGATAATAAGTGGTACCCCCTTCAGGTTATTAAAGATACTATAAATGTGAAGGATTCTTCTTCAGTACCTTTTAAAATAAAAATTACCCGGCACGGACCTGTAATTTCAGGCATCCATCCTTATAAGGTACTCTACCCTGATACAAAAATAGATACATCTGCAGTTACTATGAGGTGGACAGCTCAGGACTATAGTGATGAATTCACTGCCTTCCTTAAAATAAATAAGGCAAAAGACTGGAAGGAATTTAAAGAAGCATTCGCCACGTACGCGGTACCAGGACAAAATTTTGTTTACGGGGATAATAAAAATAATATCGGTTATGTTTTTGGAGGAAAACTCCCTTTAAGAGCAGACCAGAATCCTACTTTTGTGATGGATGGAACTCTCAGTAAAAATGACTGGAAGGGATACGTCCCTCAGAATGAAATACCCGACCTCTTTAATCCCCCTGATAATTATATTGCGTCAGCTAATAACAAAACGATTAAAAATTTTAAGTACCATATTTCAAACCTCTGGGAACCTCCTTCCAGGATAGAAAGAATTAACCAGCTTTTAAATTCCAAACAGAAACATTCTGTATCAGACTATATGAAGTACCAGATGGACTTTGTATCGCCTTATGCTGAAAAACTAACAGGTTATATTCTCAATGCTTTTCATAATATCAAAATAACCGATTCGAATCTGAAACTAACAATTGAACTTTTTGAAAACTGGGATTTTGAAATGAACCAGTATAGCCAGGTTCCTGCTATATATGCAGTATTCTTTAATCATCTCCTTCAGAATATTTACAAAGATAAAATGGGACACGATATCTATAATGAGTACCTGTTTACCACAAACGTCCCTTACAGAAGTGTAATGCAGCTGATGGAAAAGCCGGATTCCTGGTGGTTTGATGACCAGGCAACCTCCCGGATAGAAGACCGTGATGAGGTAATCCGGAAAAGTCTTTCGGAAGCTTTAACAGATCTTGAAAATAGATTCGGGAAAGATTTAAAAGAATGGCAGTGGGGAAAACTTCACCACGCTCTTTTCAAGCATGCATTCAGCGGATTTTCTTCTATCGTGGATAACATCATAGATATCGGTCCGTTTGAAATAGGCGGTGACGGAACTACTATTTTTAATACCGAATATCCTTTCTATGAAAGTATTGAAAAATTTCCAAGGTTCAGACATTCAGAATTTGAGAATAATCTCGGCCCTTCTATGAGGTATATATACGATTTCTCCAAACCTGATGAGTTTTATATGATCCTGCCGACAGGGGAATCTGGTAATATAATGAGCGATCATTATTCTGATATGTCCGAAATGTGGCTTCACGGTAAATATCTCAGAATCCGGACTGATAACGTATCCATCCTGAAAGAAAAATATCATAGCCGGATAGTAAAAAGATAAAAAAAATTATTACCCTCGCTTGCTCTTTCCCTTATTCCTCTCTCTATGATTAACTATATCTCTTGTAACATTTTCTTCAGCCATCCGGCGGCTTTATTACCGATGACACCGGGGTGTCTAAAAAATACTTTGAGGGAACTAGTGCCTGGAGACTTTGCGGCAAACAATTTATTTTAGTACAAAAGCTCTGAAAAATTAATCATAGCCCTTTTTTAATATCAAATTGAGACACTGACATTTTGTCATATATAAAATATTTCAACAATGAAAAACTGCGTTTATTCGCCATTTTCCCAGTGTCTCATTTTGAGTCCAACTACGGCACAACTACGGCATAACTACGGCATAAATACGGCATAAATACGGAGACTGACATTTTGTCATGACCGTTGAATAATTAGACATAATTCAAACTATATGTAAAGTCTGTTATTCCGAGATCTGTATATCAATAGGTTAACCTTGAATCGGAAAATAATTAATAATTGAAATGATTTATTAAGCGAACTTGTGTTCATATTGCTATATACTATCGGGCTTAAATTTTCACGCCGCTTCTTTAATACTATATTTTTTTTCACTTATTTATTCTCATTGCAGCATACATTCCCTGATGTTAAAATCTGCTGCTTCATTAGTATTAATAATTGCTGGTTACTATTTTGTTTTTACATTTCTTAATAAGAAATTCGTATTTAATATTGTCCATTAACCGTAGATTTGATTATTATATTGGTCTTTTCTCCTGAGAAGGAGAGTTTTTGAATGAGAATTAATAATTATTATAGTAAATTTCGTAACAATTTATAGATGAGATGAATGAAAGTAATTGAACATTTAGAAAAAGCTTCTGAACCCTTAATAAGTTTTGAATTGATTCCTCCAAAACGCGGCGGTGATATACAGAGTCTGATGGCGGTTATTGAAGATCTTATAAAATATAAACCTCCGTTTATTGACATTACTAGCCATTCGGCTGAAGTTGTGTACGATGAAACGCCTGCCGGAATCAGAAAAAAGATTAAAAGAAAAAGACCCGGTACACTCGGTATATGTGCACTGATTCAGCATAAATATAATATAGATGCCGTCCCTCATATTCTGACAAAAGGTTTTACGCGCGAAGAAACAGAGGATTTTCTGATCGAATTGAACTACCTGGGAATCCAGAATCTGCTCGCAATCCGCGGAGATGACAGCGGCTACAACAAACCGATTCCTGAAGGGAAAAGTATAAACAAATATGCTTCCGATCTCGTTCAGCAGATTACCGGAATGAATAACGGTCATTATCTCGAAGATAACCTGCTGGATGCTAAACCGTCAAACTTTTGTGTGGGAGTTGGAGGCTACCCAGAAAAACATTTTGAAGCCCCTAATCTGAAAACCGACATTGAATACGTTAAGCAGAAAGTTGATGCCGGCGCCGACTATGTGGTAACCCAGATGTTTTATGATAACAAGCTTTATTTTAAATTTGTAGATCTCTGCAGAAAGGCGGGAATTAGTGTTCCCATTATTCCCGGGTTAAAAATAATAACTAATAAATCCCACCTTGTTACTGTCCCCAGGAATTTCTACATAAATATTCCCGAGGAACTGTCGGATGAAATTGTTGCGGCAAAACCTGAACAGGTTCTTGAAATCGGTGCTGAATGGGCGGCCAGGCAGGTTGAAGAACTTTTCGATAACAATGTTCCAAGTGTCCACTTTTATATTATGCAGAATTCCAAACCGGTGCAGAAGCTTATGGAACGCCTGAAGCACTATAAAAGAATTGCCTGAAAGCATATATATTGATGAAAAAAAGTTTACCTAAAAAATTAAAGTGGGGCGTCGCAGGATGCGGCAGATATGCAGAAAATACATTTATTCCTACAATGCATATGATGAGAAAGAGCACGGTGCATTCTGTTTTCAGCGGCAGCAATGAGAGGGCGAAAGCAGTTGCACAAAAGCATGCAATCCCTCAGTATTTTTCGAACTATGATGATTTCCTGAAATCCGGTATTGATGCTGTGTATGTATCGAGTGCAAATGCTCACCACTATAAACAGGTGATTGAGGCAGCCAGGGCAGGTAAGAACATCCTGTGTGAAAAACCCCTGGCATTAAATCCTGCAGAAGCTGAAGAAATGATCCGGGTCTGTAAAGAAAACAACGTCATGCTTTCGGTTAATTATGTTTTCCATTTCCATCCTTTAGTCAGGAAGGCAAAAGAAATCATTGAAAACGAGATGATTGGGAAAATCATTTCGATTAGTACAAATTTTAATATTGAGATAGCGCCCAGCTCAAACTTCAGACATTTGAAATCCGGGGGCGGCGGGGCCCTGATGGATGTCGGCACACATATGATAGACTTGCTGAGATTCTTTGGGGGAGAAGTTTCCTCGGTATGCGGGGTCATGGATTCCATTGTCTACAATAGCGAAGTGGATGACTTTGCTTCTGCAATTCTGAAGTTTGAAAATGGAGGTTATGGATATTTCAATGTTTCATTCAGCAGTAAAAGAGCATTCAATAGGGTAGAAATACTCGGACATAAAGGTGCAATCAGTATTGAAAAAATGATAGCAAACAGGCACTCTCCCTCCAAACTAACAATTCTTCTTGATGGTGAGGCTAAAAAATCATTCAGGAAAAGAGCAAATAAACAACTGCTTCTCCTTAAATCATTACAAAGGTCATTCCTGAGAAATGAAGAGCCGGTCGTAACCGGATATGATGGTTTGGTGAATCTGAAAATTATGGAAGAGTTAAGGAAACAATGTCTTTAAGGGAAAACTTTATAAAGATATGTCATAAGGTATATGAAAAAGGTTTTGTCTCCGCGTATGATGGAAATATTTCGGCCGTCACCCCGGATAATACTTTTCTTATTACGCGCTCCGGTGTGAACAAGGGAGATGTTGCAGATTCCGACATTCTGGAAATTGATGTAACCGGTAAAATACTGAAAGGGGAAGGAAAAGTTTCTACCGAATATAAACTTCATTTTTTTGCATACTCGAGGAGGAAAGAAGTCAATGCCATCGTTCATTGCCATCCTGTATTTGCAACAGCATTTTCAACTGCAGGAGAAGAGCTTCCTCATTATATATTCCCTGAAGTAATTTTAACCCTCGGGAAGGTTCCTTTGTGTAAATATGCAACTCCTTCCACCGAAGAACTGCCAAAAAGTTTAATGCCTTATATCGACTTTGCCTGGGCCTTCATGCTGCAGAATCATGGTGCTGTCACATTAGGAAAATCTCTTGAAGATGCGTACTACAAAATGGAAAAACTTGAATACAGTGCCAAAACTCTCTTTCTTGCCAGGATTTTAGGAAAGGTGAATCCTCTTTCATCTGAACAAATAAACGAATTGATTTCACTGGCTGAAAGCACTTACGGGATCAAAGCAGATAATAGAAATCTTAAATAATGAAACTCTAAGGAACCCCAATGCCGGATAAACCAAGAATTGCCCTATTATTAGGCGGAACTTCTCCCGAAAAAGATGTTTCAAAACATTCCGCAGCCTCAATTTATGCTGCAATACAGAGCCTTGGATATGAATGTGTGCTGATAAACCCGGCATATGGAGCTTCTCAACCAAAAAAAACAGATGATTTTTTCTCTGATGAAGATCAGTTTGAAATATCCAACAGAAATTATGTGGAAGCCATTAATTCAAAATTATTTGATGAAATTGATCTAGCCTTTATAGGTCTGCATGGTAAATGGGGGGAGGATGGCACAATCCAATCCCTTTTGGAATTGCGGGGAATAAAATATACAGGCTCAGGTATCCTGTCCAGTTCATTATGTATGGATAAATCGATGTCGAAAATATTATTCCGGCATTATGGCGTACAAACTGCAGGATGGTTTTCCATTGATCAAAAATCTGCAGACTCTAAAGCTGTAACAGATAAGATTGAAGATAAATTTGGTTTTCCTGCAGTGATTAAACCAAATGATCAGGGTTCAACAGTAGGCCTAACCATCTGTAAGAACCACTCGGAGGTAAAAGATGCACTCGAACTCTCATTCAGATTTTCCGGAAAAACTATAGTTGAAGAATATATTGCCGGAAAAGAAATAACAGTGGCAATCCTTGAGAATGAAGCTTTACCGGTGCTTGAAATTAAACCCAAGCATGACATTTATGATTATGAATGTAAATACACAAAAGGTATGAGCGAATACATTGTCCCTGCAGATATCCCTGAAGAAGCTGCACAGAAGACGCAGACACAGGCTCTGCTTGCTTTTAATGCTCTCGGGTGCAGGAGTTATGGAAGAATAGATTTCAGGATGGACCACAACTTCGAACCTTTTTGCCTTGAAGCAAATACACTGCCGGGTATGACAGCTACAAGTCTGGTACCTAAGATGGCAAAAGCTGTGGGGATCTCTTTTGAACAATTAATAGAACGTATTATACGCCTAAGTTTATAATGGCATTACAAAAAAGCAGGAAGTTTATTTTGAGTATAATCGGAGTAATCTTCCTGGCAGGAATAATTTTTCTTCTCTTCAACGAATATGGTATCGTTAAGTATATCAGGCTCAATAACCAGGTTAACGAATTGAATAAGCAGATAAATGAAGTTGAGCAGCAGAATAAACGTCTCCAGGCAGAAATTGACTCGCTTGAAAATAAAGTGCCTGCAAAGATTGAAGAAGTTGCCAGGGAAAAATATAATATGATAAGACCCGGTGAAAGCAAGATAGTTGTGGAGGATAAATAAATTGTATGTCAAAAATTAAAATTCCACAAGTTCCTCTGGCCGAAAGAGTCCGTCCCAAAACACTTGACGAATTTCGCGGACAAAGGGAGCTCCTTGGTCAAAACAAACCTATAAGGTTAATGATTGAGAAGGATACACTCAGTTCCTTTATAATGTGGGGACCTCCCGGAACGGGCAAAACAACCATTGCAAGGATTATTGCTGAAGAGACAGATGCTGAATTTTTCCAGATTAACGCAGTATCTTCCGGCGTGAAAGATATCCGTAAGGTTATTGATCTGGCTGAATCCAATAAACAGCTCGGGAAAAGAACAATACTATTCATAGACGAAATTCACCGCTTCAATAAGGCTCAGCAGGATGCTTTGCTGAATTCTGTTGAAGCAGGATTAATTGTATTGATTGGTGCAACCACCGAAAATCCCTCATTCGAAGTTATTCCGGCATTGCGTTCCAGGGCAAGAGTATATGTACTGGAGGAATTAACAAAAGATGACCTGATGGCTATTCTTGATTCTGCCATTGAAAAAGATGAGTTTCTCTCGGGACTTCAAATCGAATCTATCGACAAGGAATTCCTTATTTACCTTTCAGGAGGAGATGCCCGTTCATTACTAAGTATTTTTGAGGCTGCTGTTGTCCAGGAAGCTGATTCAAAACCTCTTAAAATAGATAAAGAGGTTCTGGAAAATGTGGTCCAGCGAAAGAATATTTTATACGATAAGGGAGGGGAAGAGCACTACAACGTTATTTCAGCCTTTATAAAGAGCGTCAGGGGAAGCGATCCCGATGCTGCTGTTTATTGGCTGGCAAGAATGCTTGAAGGAGGAGAGGATCCGGTTTTCATAGCAAGAAGACTGGTTGTGCTGGCATCAGAGGATATAGGAAACGCTTCACCAAACGGACTTGTCTTAGCAGAAGCTGCATTTGAAGCAGTCCATAAAATTGGTATGCCGGAGGCCAGAATAATACTGGCTCAGTGTACAACTTATCTCGCATCCTGTCCTAAAAGCAATGCGGCTTACCTTGCAGTCGATGAGGCTTTATCTTACGTTAAAAATAATCCTCTCTACCCGGTTCCATTGCATTTAAGAAATGCACCTACCAAATTGATGAAGGATCTGAAATACGGAAATGAATATAAATACCCTCACAGCTATGAGAACCATTTCTTGCTTGAAGACTATCTTCCCGAAGAGATGAAAGACATTCAGTTCTATAAACCCACAGAAAACGGACAGGAAAAAAGCCTCAAAGACCGGTTGAAATTTTTCTGGAAGAATAAGAAGAGATATTAATATTTACCTCTCAAAAAGAGCCATCTTAATTGTAATACTAATCAACAATCTAACAGCGGTTATAGCGCATTTAAGCCCTTCTTAAAGAGCATTCACCAGGCCTGTAACAAGCCTGCAATAGTGTAAAGCGAAACGCTGTTTCCAGGAGGCCTTTCAAAGTGTAAAGCGAAACGCTGTTTCGCTCAGAAAACCAAAATGTAAAGCGAAACGCTGTTTCGCTCAGAAAACCAAAATGTAATGCGAAACGCCGTTTCACTCAGATAGACTTTCAATTTGTTTATACTTGTAAAAAGGAATTTTCTAAAAACCATTAAAACATTCCAGCACCTGATCAAATCGCAGCGAACATCTTCCCCGGCAGCTGCTTCACCAATCCCTTAAATTCAAGCGATAATAGATGGACAAGACATTCAGAAGTATTCATCTCAACAAGACCTGCAATTTTATCTATCTGTAAAGGTTCGGTTGTAATTGTCCCGATTATTTTTTCCTCGAAAAAATTCAGACCTTCAATTATTTTTGGAATATTTTTACCGAGGATCGGCTTTAATTTAAGCTCAAGTTCTACAAGTACATCTTCAGCGCACCGGATCAGTTTTGCTTCCCCCTTTTGTATAATAAGATTTGTCCCCTCAGACTGTCTTACACCAAGGTTTCCCGGCACAGAAAATACTTCCTTTCCCTGATCCAGGGCAAAAGAAGCTGTCTGCATAGCTCCTCCCTTTATCCCTGTCTCTATAACAATCGTTCCAAGACTCAATCCGGATATAATTCGGTTCCTTTTAGGAAAATTCTGAGCATCAGGTTTGGTTCCAAGGGGATATTCTGAAATTATCAGTCCCTTCTCAGCTATTTCCCCGAACAGCTTTTTATTCTCAGGAGGATAAACAACATCAAGGCCGGAACCAATAATTGCAACTGTTCTGCCGTTATCTTTTAACGCCCTTGTATGAGCTATTGAATCAATTCCACGGGCCATTCCGCTGACAATTGTAATCCCTTCATTTACCAGCTCAGAGGTCAACCTCTCAGCCTGAACTCTGCCGTAATTAGACGGCTGTCTTGTTCCGACAATAGCGATGGAATAAATATCATTTTCGCTATGATTACCCATTGTGTACAAAATTATTGGCGGGTCATATATTTTTTTCAAAACGGAAGGGTATACATCATCCCATACAGTAACTATCGAAGCATTCAGTTTAGCTAATTTTTCCTGCTCTAACTCAACAAGGTCCCTGAATTCATTATAACGGGAGGATATTCCGCGGATCCTTTTTGCAAGGTTTGTACTGATTCCTTCTGTTTGTGTAAGAGATATGCAGTCAGCAGATAAGATTTTGTCTGTAGTCCTGAATTTTGCCAGAAGGTTTCTGAACTTCCCCGGGCCTATCCCTTCCACTTCCAAAAGGAGTCTTAACTCAGTTAATTTGTCTATGCTAAGTCTGGTCAACTTTCAATATTTTTTTAAGCAGTACTAATTTCGATTTTATCAACAACAGCAACGATCATCGAATGAACCGGTGCTTTCCGGTGACCAAGTATCTGAGCTGCGGCAGCCCCTTCCTGCACTACAAGAACGGTATCGCCGATCCCTGCATCAACAGTATCAATTGCAATTACATCTTTTTTACCGAGTAAATTTCCCGAGAGATCAATCGGATGGATCGTTAAAAGCTTATGCCCTACGAGGTATGAGTTTTTCTGAGTGGCTACAATATTCCCCTTAACTTTGGCCAGTATCAACTTTTTCTTCCTGACCTTCCTTTTTCCTGCTTCTGAACATGATCGCTGCAGGAAAGATAAAAACATATGCTATCACAAGGATAATAGGCGAGAAAACAAGGGATGCTGTGCTGTTCCATTTCCCCACGCTCATAAGGTAGAACCCCACGATCAGCAAAATGAAACCAAAGTAAAAAAAGAAATAATTTTTCTTCTCCCAGTAAATATTAAAAGGAGAGGCAAAAGTCTTTTTAGATGTCTTTGTGTTTCTTTTTCTAGCAATCGTCTTGGCCATTGTAATAAAGCTCCGTTCAATAAAAATTATAATAAAGCCCGGTGATGGGGGTACCACCGGGCCCGACTCGTTTACCATCAAAGGGCAGGGGAGGACCCTTTGAAAGAGTCAATCAAATATAAATTCGATCACTTAAAATTTCAAGCAACAATTATTTGCTTATCTGATACACAATTTTTCTGATAGTATCAAACTGCAGGTAGGGATATTCTTCGCGAATGGAATCTATTGCATCTCCTGCGCTAACTTTGCTTGCTCTCAGCTGTTTAAATTTCTTTCTGATCTGATAATCTCGAACGGATTTTTCATCGATTAAACCCTGAGAACTGAGGAGTTCATAGATATCATCGCTGATTAAATCAGATAAGGGATTATCTATTTTTGCTTTAATGGTTTTCATCGCCGCTTTCCTTTCATTATTGGTGAATTCTTTTTACATAAAAAATAGTATCAATCCTTATTATACACTTTCTCCTTTCATAAAAGTTCCACTATTAAAACAAAAAAACCGACCAGAGGCAATTTCTAAATCGGCATTAATTTGCTACTCCGGTAAATCAAAATTAACTAAATTCTACACTGTAGCAAATCGATTATATAACAATCCCTAATAATTTTGATGTAAATATTGAAATAATGGAAATAAATGTCAAGGATTTTTTGATGGATAAAATATAAAATATATGTATCGGTAAGATATCG
>DATFVA010000500.1:0-2794 GCA_035260565.1 Ignavibacteriaceae bacterium
TCCGCATATGTAGCTTTTTCATAATTGGAAGATATTTTATTAATGCCGTAATACCACGGGATGAAAGGCTGAATGCACGGATACCTTGGTGCAATCCAGCTAATATTACCGATATCAGCAGGCAACCAGTTCCTTAACTGAATAATACAAGCATAGTCATTAAATAAATTACATACATTCATAGTATCCTTAACGCTAAAACCGTTTCGTTTGTGTGGTGAATTATTTTTAATTGAAGAAGCATTTTCATAATCAGTTTTTTCATAATGATTCTGTAAAGCATCCATAAGTAATTGAATACTTATTTTTTGATTGGGTTTAATAGAGAAGGGTAAATCGTCATTGAACTTATATTGCTTTTCAGAAAATTTATTTAGGATAACCCATTTCCGGGCAATGTTCCAAATAGCATTAAGTCTGTCCGGATGACAATATGCTTCTCGAAAGTTAAAAGATTTATCTGCTTCCGGATTATACCAGCCATTTGTTATTGCGTAATCTATAATGTCAGGTGAAGAAAGATAATTTAGAGTATCCGACGGAATAAAATAATCAATAACATAATAGTTAGGAATAACCGCTATTTCATCATCTGGGACACGTTTTGAGATCCAATGTTTACCGTTTGCTACTTCCAATACCCAAGCTTCATTTGGATCAGCTATCAAATAAATTCTGCCCGAACTTGCATATCCGTATTTATTTACAAGTGAACCGGCTAATATTACAGCTTCTCTTGCGGTGCGCGCTCTTTCAATAACAACTCTTCTAAGATTATGATCAATTCTGCCGTTTCCGTTTATCACTTTTGATCGGCTGCTGTTCGATGTTATAGCGACACCCCATTCATTTAAATATTGTTCCTCGATATATTGAGAACCGGTAATCCAAAAGTATTCAAATGTTTCTTCCGGTAAATCAATTGAGTCTCTATCATAAAGAAATTTTTCTTTCTCACCCGCTTTATGTTTTAGCCGGGGAACTTTATGCAAGTCAACAAAATTATGATCGTTTAGATCATCTTCGTTGTGCGCAATAAAAACTGATCCGTCTGTGGAAGCATTTTTGCCGACTAAAATTGTAAAACAATTTGTTTCAGCTTCATTTTGAGCTTGGACACCAGAAAGATTTAATACAATTAGAAAAATTAAAAGCATCAAATTTTTCATATCTATAAATATCATGTTGTAAACTCGTCTGCTTTTTGCAGTAATACCACATAAGGATTTATGTAATTTCTTCGCGGGTCCCTTACGGTAGTCATCAACAACAATACCCCGTGATCCTTAGTATTGTCAACAATTTTCCCTTATAACATAACTCAATTTGTAATTACAGGCAATATTTTTCTTTGGTTGAAGATCTTTGTGTAATGACTCGCTAAGCGTGTCAGTAATTCGTTGCGATTCGGAGGGGGACAGCTACTATTTTCAATAATTATTAAAAAAATTTCAGGAAATCCTGGATACAAATTTTTTATGGAGAATTTTTGGAGACGCCCGTCGAAAATAGTTTGATAATGAGCAGATTTCAAAGATTTTTTGTATGTATGTAGAATCCCGCCCTCTCCGCTCTTTTTTACTCCGGCAAGTTAGTTACCTATGGGCATAATAAAATGTGCCATTTTTTTTGCTATACCTATTTTAAGTTACTTTTCCCGGGCTTGTCTGAAAGAAGACAGCAGCCTGTTATACCGATAACTATCCCGAAAGGACATAGGTAAACAGACATAAAGAATAAAAATTCTCTTATGTCATCCAGAAATGTATCGCGGTAAGTCTCCCCTAAAAGGTTATTGAGTATCATGCTGATCATGATTATGACTGTGGAAATAACTGCCAATATCATATAGGATATAGATCTTTCCCATCTGTGTGTTAATGCAGCTACAAAAATAATTGCTCCTGAATAACTTAAGAGGGTTCCATAAGAATGCGAGGTGGAAGTGATTTGTGAGGCTATTAATATTATAATTATGCTCAGACTGATATAGAAAAGTGCTTTACTATGGACAAATGAAGGAAACATAAATTTATCTCTGATTAAAACGTACTACAAATATTTGTTAAAGGCAATTAAACGGGTTATGAGAAAAGATACTTTTAACGCGGTTATTTCAAATACATTTAAGTCTTAAGAAGGATAATACGAATTGAAGATTAATGATTAGAGTGCGGATTTGAAATTTTCTCAGGGGAATATTTAACTTCTAAAGACGCCGTTATACGGCGAAGACAACGAATTGAGAAAAGTACCGGGATGACCGAAAGAACTTGTAATCCGTAGCGTAGCTCAGGACTCAAGTCCTGAGATTCCATCAGCACGCCTGTTCAGCTTATAACTGGCTCGTCCGGCTCTGACGGATAGACCTCCATCATCCTTTTTCCTCAGTTCAGAGAACTGAGTTACGCGCCTGCTTCAATGCAGACGTTACACAGCGAAGGCAGGGATGCTAACCTTCATATCCTGTTATCTTCTCAACTCCTGTTTCTTCTGCAATGGGTTTTTTAAGCCGAACAGCGTTCTGCTTTACAATTCTCAACTTCTTATCTTCTTGCCTGGTTCCTGGTTCCTTGTCCTGATACTTGTTACTTGTTACTCTTCCTTGATCCACGCGGTCATCGAGTTTTTCGAACGGAGTGATAACGCAGTGAGAAAAGTACCGAGATGATCTTTCTTGCTCCATCTTAAGATTTCTCCATTCTCCTAACGTCGGATGTCGAAATGACAAACTCTCATCCCCCCGCTCTTATCTGCTCTCGCCCCTCCCCTTCTCCAAAATTCCATCCCTCCC
>DATFVA010000501.1:0-4972 GCA_035260565.1 Ignavibacteriaceae bacterium
CCAAAAACATAGGCAGCCGGGTTAATAGACGAAAAGAAAAGAATTTGGTAAACAACGCCCATCCAGAGCCAGTAGAAAATAAGTATCCACGTTATAACAGGGCTGCGGTAACTTCTTTTCCTGATTACAAGAAATAAAATGAATACTGCGGAGATAAATAAGGCATACTGGAATGGATAAATTGAATTATTATAAGATTTGAAAATTCCGAGAAACTGCTCTATAGTAAAGGGCATCTCTCCCCTCCTTAATATTAACTGATTATAATTTAAAATTAAGTCTTTTTCTTAATAATTTCCAGATTTATTATAATTGCTATGACTAAATCATACCCTCCTAAAATTAATGAATTATTACAGATGATCCTTATTTATATCGGCGGCTTCTGACCATCAAATGAAAACGAATGGCTGCTGAATGATGACTTTCTCCTTCACACCCTTTCCTGTTTTTTTCTTTTCAGTGTGTTAACAACTTTATGAGTAAACTTGCAGTAATATGGGAGCAAAAAAAAAGCATACCGTTTTCCCGGTATGCTTATTATTTCTAAGCCAGGCAGAAATTATTTTCTTTCATTTTTATTCATTTGGGGTGTTGTTGAACTGCCTGATAATTGCTGTTTTGTGGTTGACCACCATTGAGTTTTGATATTATCAAATTTAGATTTTTGGTCTGCAGTCAGTACACTCTCTATTTTATCCATCGTATCATCTTTACTCGTTGTGGTACTTGCATTCTTTGCGTTATCTTTATAATCCTGCAGAATACCCTCAACACGAGTTGTCTGCTCAAGACTTAAATCAACTTGTGTTCTCAATTTAGAAGCAGCATCGCTTACATCCTTGTCGTATTTAGCATTCTGGTAAGCGGAATTCCGCTGCTTATCCATTCTATTATGGTTCTTTGTGGTATCCGTCTGTGAATATGCTGTCCCTGTTAAAAAAACAAGCATCACAGCCAGTACAAGCGAACTAAACAATCTACTCATGATCCTATTCATCGTTGCTCCTTTAATTAAGTTTATATATAAAGTTACAACACAAACCTACAGATAATAATTTTTGCGCACAGTAAAATAAATCACCACACTAAAAATGTATGCCTGCATTTTGTTATTAATCATAAAAAATAAATCTTATCCTTGTTTATAATACTTCATCGCTTCAGGCATTTCTGATTTAATATCATTTATCCTTGTCTGGTTAGCCGGGTGATCGCTTAAGAACACCGGCGGCGAACCCTGACCCAGCTGCTGCATCCTCTGCCAGAAATCCAGTGCTCCATGGGGATCATATCCCGCCATTGCCATAAATATCAAGCCGAGATGATCTGCTTCACTTTCCTGTGTCCTGCTGAACGGAAGCAGTACACCTACTTCAGCTCCTACACCGTAGGCAGCCATCCACAATTGCTGAGTCTGCTGTGGCTTATCTTTTAGAGCCTGTGAAAGAGCTACTCCCCCCAGCTGTGCGATTAAAGCCTGGCTCATACGCTCATCTCCGTGATGGGCTACAGCGTGAGCAATTTCATGACCAAGAACAACTGCAAGTCCGTTTGCATCTTTTGTAATAGGAAGGATGCCGGTATACACTACAATTTTGCCTACCGGCATGCACCATGCATTTGCTTCTGAATCAACAACAAGATGATATTCCCACTTGTAGTTCTTTACCTGGTCTGATAATCCATTCTGACGCATATATTGTTCCACTGCGGCGGCAATTTTGCTTCCTACCTGAGTTACAAGGGCAACCTGCTGGGGATTATTGCTTTCCTGGTGCTCTTTTAAAAACTGGTTGTACTGGCTGAAACTCATTGAAAGCATTTCGCTCTCAGGAATCAGCTTAAGCTGCTTTCTTCCCGTAATCGGCACAGAACTGCATGATACGAAGAAGAAGGAGAATATGGTGAGATATATAAAATAGAATTTAAGTTTTTTCATAATGCGCTATCTCTTTGTTATTATTATAATTAGCAAGATATGAAACTTAGTTTATGCATTATATGATGGCCGACAAACCGGCAGGATCCAACATATGTAAATGTAAGGGATCTGCTTTCCTTGTATGCTGATTTTGAGGGGGAGCTAAGTTTGTACCCATGTGGAAGTGCCTGCTGCCGGACTATTAAATGCTTACAACCATTAAGAAAGATTGTCCTGAGCGGTGATCTAATGGTCTATTCGGAGTGATGACATTCAGATCATCCAACACTCAATTCCTGCTCCTCTCTCTGTCTTAATACCTTCCTATAGCATTCCTGAGAGTGTATTGGGCGATAAGGTACTTATATTCGTTATTGATCTTATTGTATTCTGCCTGGAGATAATTGTTGTAAGCCTGCTGAAGATCAAGATAAGTTGCTGAACCGAGACTATATGTTTCTTTTTTTATCTTCCAGCTTTCTCTCGAAGCCGTTAAGGCTGCATCCGATGCATTAAGCTGCTGTTTTGCTGTCTGGAGGTCAAGATTCGCAGAGGCCACCTGACTTTTGATTGTCAGTTCAAGGTTTTTCAAATCCTCATTGGTATTTTCAAGCTGAACTTCTGCAGCCTGCACAGAATTCTCTGTATTGAAGTTTGAAAATACCGGGAGGTTAAGCGATAATCCTAAACTATATACTTTCCTGTTGAACAGGTCGGAAGGCTGTACTGCACTCGACGAAAACCCATAATTTGCAGATAACCGCGGGAAATATCCGCTCCGGGCCATGGTCATTTGATTCTCTGCACTCTGCTCTTCATACTTCATACTCTGATAGTCCTGCCTATTGTTAAAAGCATATTCATACAGATTACCAGGGCTGCTGTTTATCAGCGTACTGTCATTTATTCCTGCAGCGGTAGAATCAAATGTGAAAGGTTTGGAAGCATCAAGAGAAAGGTAAGTAAGCAGGTTTATTTTTGATTTCTCAAGATTATTCTTTGCCTGCAGGAAAGCAACCTGAGAGTTTGCCGTCTGGGCCTCCTGTGAATATACATCACTTACAGATACCATTTTAAGGTTAAACATCTGCTTTACACGGTCAAGCAGTCCCTCATTATATTTCAGATCTTCATCCTGAAATCCCATTAGCTTTGTATTGCTTATAATCTGGGTATACAGGTTTACAGTCTGGAGTATCACATCCTGTTTTATTTTCTCAAGACTGAATCTGGCTGCTTCAAGATTATTCTTACTCTGACTTATACCGGCATAATTGGATAGTCCGTCAAACAGCGTCACGCTTCCTCCTGCAGAAACCGACCAGTTCCTTGAATCTGTCTGGGATGGACCTATTGTCTGCAGATTTCCGAAATAATCTATTTGCTTTGAACCACCGTTATCAGTAACCCGCTGCCAGCCGAATCCCCCGCTCAAGCTAAGGTTCGGGAGAAGATTCCCGTATGCACTTTTTACATTCGCCTCATAACCTGTAATGGAGTTGGATGATTTGATTACCCCCGTGTTATGGTTCAGTGCGATTGTAACAGCATCATTGAGGGAGAGATTCTGCTGCCCAAATGAATTACCGGCCGCACAAAAGAAACCTAGCACAATAATAAAATTAAATCCTTTTTTCATTTTCTGTTTCATTGGTTTTGATTTTTACTCGTACCTTAATGCGTCTATGGGATTAAGATTAGCTGCTTTCCTTGCAGGATAGAACCCGAAAAACACACCTATAATTGCAGAGAAACTGACGGCGATAGCGATAATCTCCGGACTGATAACAGCTATCATACCGGTGTAAGCATTCAGAATGAAAACCACCCCGAATGAAAGCAGCACCCCGATCAATCCTCCTGCAAAACTTAACACTATTGCTTCTGTTAAAAACTGGATAAGCACATCTGAAGTCCGTGCCCCGACAGAAAGCCTGATGCCTATCTCCCGCGTTCTTTCAGTAACCGACACGAGCATGATATTCATAATACCGATACCGCCGACAAGCAGCGATACGCCTGCTACTGAAGCAAGCAGAATTGTCAGAATTTTTGATGTCTCGGTTGCTGCCTCTGTTATCTCCGCCTGGTTCCTGACGGTAAAATCATCATCCTCGCCGGGATTAAGGTGGTGTGCTTCACGCATAATCGCTGTCAGCTGCTGCTGTGCTGCATCTATCTGATCTGTTGAAATTGCACTGGCCTGAATGTAATTGATATAAATTCCGCCCACAAGCCTGTCGAGTACAGTAGTTGCCGGTGCAAATATTATGTCATCCTGGTCGGATCCCATTGCGCTCTGACCTTTTGCAGTCAGAACACCAATCACCCTGAATGGCACATTACGGATCCTGATCTGCTGTCCGATAGGGTCTTCATCCGGAAACAATTGTGCAGCGACTGTCTGACCGAGCACCGCAACTTTAGCTCTTGATATCATATCTTTATCCGTAAAGAAATCACCCGAAGCCAGTGACCAGTCTCTTATCTCAAGGAAATTTGTTGATACACCCTGGATTTGAGTACTCCAGTTCCCGGCGCCGCCTATTACCTGACCGCCTGACCTTACAATCGGGGTAACCGCTTTAATCAGAGTTGCTTCATCCTCAATTCTTTTAACATCCTCCATTGTAAAACGGTTGATGCTTCCTGCACCCATTCGTATACCGCCTGTGGAAGCAGAGCCGGGGAAAATAATAATAAGATTAGAACCCAGGGATGATATCTGCTGTTCCACCTGTATCTGCGCACCGTCTCCCAATGCAACCATTACCACAACAGCGGCCACACCGATTATTATTCCAAGGGCAGTAAGCAGACTGCGCATTCTTGATTTCAGAATACTCTTGAGAGCAACCTTTAATAAATTCTTTATATGCATGTTATTAAACCTTAGTTTTCATCGAAAACTGTCTCCTCCATCTTTTTCAGCTCTTCTTCGCCTATCAGCCTGTCTTTGATGATTGAATCACGAATTACTCTCCCGTCTTTCAGTTCAACTATTCTTTTAGCGAACTTTGCAAAATCTCTTTCATGAGTAACAAGGAC
>DATFVA010000502.1:0-12184 GCA_035260565.1 Ignavibacteriaceae bacterium
CTTTTCGGCTGCTATTCTTATATTAACCGCGACTGTTTACGGTACGCTCAATTTTATCTCATCGGTAACGAGCTCCGGAAAAAGTTTATCCACTTTAAAGCAGGAAAATGCATTCCTTCAGAATAAGCTGGAAGAAACTGCGAATTTGTACAAAAAACTTGATTCCGAGCTTGACAGTCTTACCAATGAGAATAATACCCTCCGATTAGCTGCTAACCTATCTCCGATATCAAATGATGAGAGAAAGGTAGGTGTAGGCGGAGGTTATTTTGATAATGATATTGATTTTATAAGCAATGGAATTGCTGATGATCTAAAGCAGGCTCTGGCGTATGTTGATGAAGTAAACAGAAAAGTAAGGTTTGAAAAATCTCAATATCTGGAGATATCAACCAAACTTAAACAAAATGAAAAATTATTCGAATGTTTACCGGCTATTAAACCGTGTTCAGGAGAGATTGGGACAGAATTCGGGATGAGGATGCATCCAATCCTGAATATAAGAAGAATGCATGAAGGTATAGACATTGTTACAGACACTGGTACAGCTGTTCATGCTTCGGGAGATGGTACAATTGATTTTGTTGGAAGAAAAGGCGGTTTTGGTCTTTGTGTAGAAATTAACCATGGTTTTGGTTATAAAACTATATACGGCCACTTATCCAAAATTGAAGTAAAAGAGGGTCAAAGAGTTAAAAGAGGATTCGAAATTGCTGAATCGGGCACTTCCGGACTTTCGACAGGACCTCATCTCCACTACGAGGTCGAGCATAACGGTGTTAAATTAAATCCTGAAGATTTTTTCTTTGATGATATAAATTTCTTTGCCATCGCACGCAAAGACTAACTAAGCGGAGATTTAATATATGATATGGACAGTAGAGCTGGCAGCGTATCTTGATGATGCCCCCTGGCCTGCTACAAAAGATGAATTAATAGAATATGCTGAACGGATCGGAGCCCCGTATGAAGTAATTGAGAATCTTGAGGAACTTGAAGAGTCAGATGAACCTTATGAAACCATAGAAGACATTTGGCCTGATTATCCTTCCGATGAGGATTTCTTTTATAACGAAGATGATTACTAAGCGCGTAACAGCGCTTTTTTATTATGCAAATGAATGAAGGAAGCTGGAAGGGAATTTACGGACAGGATTCTGTTAAAAATCTGTTAAATTTATTAATTGATTCAGGGAAGATTCCACATGCATTTCTGTTTAAAGGGAACGACGGTGTTGGGAAGGAATACACCGCTATAAGGTTTGCCCAGGCTCTAAACCTGCACCACTCGAACCCGGGTCTTGCTCAACACATAAGCCAGTTAATTCAAAACCTCAATGAACCTTATTTAAAATATATATTTCCTCTTCCCCGGGGTAAGAATGAAACTGAGTCAAGCGGGCCGATGGAAAAACTCAGCCAGGAAGACAATGAGCTGGTTAAGGAAGAATTGAAAGAGAAGGTTCGGAATCCGTATCACAGAATCAAAATTCCCAAAGCGAGTCAGATTAAAATCAGCAGTATTCGTGATATCCGGAAATTTCTTTCTTTGGATTATAGTGACGTGAAATTCCGGTTTGTGCTGATATCAGAGGCACACTTAATGAATGAAGAAGCACAGAATGCACTGCTCAAGAACCTGGAAGAACCACCCGAGGGAATAATCTTCATTCTCACAACTCCTTTTCCAGAGCAATTAAGAGAGACCATCAGATCCCGCTGCTGGATAATAAATTTCCAGCCGTTAAATACAGAAGAAATTGAAAACATCCTGATCTCCAATTTTGAGGTGGACAGAAATCTGGCGAAATCAGTTGCACCTTTTTCAAATGGGTCAATTACTAATGCTATGCATCTTCTTCAACAGGATATGGCTATGCTGAAGGAAAAAACGATCCTGATCCTTCGTTATTCATTCGGAAGAAGATATCATTCAGCTCTTCAGGAATTTAATTTAGTCACCTCAGAGCAGGGGAGTGATTCCTACAAAATAGTTGTCCTGATGATAATTTCCTGGCTGAATGATCTGCAGAAATACAGATCGGGATTAGGCAATTATTTTTTTGAAGATTATATCGAAACGCTCCAGAAATTTGACTTAAGGTTTTCGGATATAAAGCTGAACGAAATGGTATATAAGCTCGATAAATTTGCTTCTCTTATTAAAAATAATATTAACCTGAGTACCCTGTCCTTAAACATAATTACTGAACTTTCTACCCTGACCCAGAGATAGTCGCTCTATAATAAATGAGAACTTAGAACTCATTTTCACCTGGTAGTGGACGTCTAAATCTTAGCTTAAGCGCTCTCACTATGTTTGACATTTTTGTCAAACGTATATTATTTCAACAGCTGAAAATGGCGTTTTTTCGCGGTTTTGGCAGTGTCTCATTTTGAGTTCAAAAGGCGTACAAAAGGCCTATAAATACCAGTCTAATACCGGGTAATTACTCCGACTGACATTTTGTCAAAAGTGTTGAATTATTCTATACAGGATAAAGCAAATAAGGGGCTCATTGTTTTGGTGCTTGATGATTCTTAATATTCAACCATTCAAAATGCACCCGCATTTGAGATTTATACTCACCGGGAATACATTAACAATCGTTAAACACTAGTATTTATTAATACTGCCTCTATACCTGATTAATTAGCGATTTTTGATTATTTTTATTTTTCTTTTAATGAAATAAAAATCAAGAGGAGAATATGCGAAAAGTAGTTATAACCGCAGCAAAAAGAACTCCTGTAGGTTCCTTCAGTGGTTCTCTGTCGTCTTTTAGTGCTGCCCAATTGGGGAGTATCGCCATTAAGGGTATAGTTGAAGATACAAAAATTGATCTAAATGTTATAGATGAAGTTATTATGGGAAATGTGCTGACCGGAGGGCAGGGACAAGCACCCGGAAGGCAGGCAGCTTTATTTGCCGGTTTACCCGAGAAAATAGAATGTCTTACTATTAATAAAATGTGCGGAAGCGGACTTAAAGCAGTTATGCTTGCCCAGCAGGCCATCGCATTGGGTGATGCAGATGTAATTATAGCAGGTGGACAGGAAAGCATGACAAATGCTCCATATGTACTTCCTAAAGCTCGTTCGGGCTACAGGCTGGGGAACGGAGAAATAGTCGATTCAATGGTAAAAGACGGGTTATGGGATGTTTATAATGATATTCATATGGGGAATTGTGCTGAGTCGTGCGCCAGGGATTTTTCTTTTAAACGGGAAGAACTGGATGAATTTGCCACTAATTCTTACCGCAAAGCCCTTGATGCGCAGAAAGCAGGTAAATTTAAGAATGAGATTATTAAAGTCGGAATTAAAACAAAAAAAGGCGAGTCATTTGTTGAAGAGGATGAAGAACCCGGACGAGTAATTTTCGACAAGATAGCCACACTTAAACCTGTGTTTGATAAGAACGGAATAGTAACAGCAGCTAATGCCTCCAGCATTAATGATGGTGCAGCGGCTCTGCTGGTTATGAGTGAAGAAAAAGCGAAAGAACTGGGATTAGTTCCACTAGTTGAGATCATTGCTCAGAGTTCTGCAGCCAAAGCTCCAATAGAATTTACCACTGCACCCGCTGATGCCATCGCTAAGGTATTAAAGAAAGCGGGTCTTACAAAAGATGATATTGATCTTTATGAAATAAATGAAGCGTTTGCTGTAGTATCTCTGGCAGTAAATAAAATACTCGGACTTGATAATTCTAAGATAAATGTTAACGGCGGTGCAATTGCAATAGGACATCCTATCGGCGCGAGCGGCGCACGAATTTTAGTAACACTTATACATGAAATGAAGAGGCGTAATTCAGAATACGGGTTAGCCTCTCTCTGTATCGGAGGGGGAGAAGCCTCCGCTTTAATAGTCAAAAATATTAAGAACGGAAGGTAAAAATGGAAATTAAAAAGGTAGCTGTAGTCGGCGGTGGAACGATGGGAAACGGAATTACCCACGTTTTTGCGCTTAGAGGATTTAACGTCAGCCTGGTTGAAATGTCTGATGAACTTGTTGAAAAAGCTTTATCTACTATCGGTAAAAATATGGATAGGCAGGTGAAGAAGGGGATAATTACCGAACAAGAAAAATCCAAAGCACTCTCTAATATTAGTAGAGTGGTCGGTGTGGAAAATACTCCTTCGGATTGTGATTTAGTGATAGAAGCGATATATGAGAATAAAGATGCTAAGCTCAGTGTTTTCAATAAGTTAGAATCTCTAATTAAAAAAGATTCTATATTTGCTTCAAATACATCTTCTATTTCAATAACAGAACTATCGTCAGCTACAAGACCTGATAAATTTATCGGAATGCACTTTATGAACCCTGTTCCGATGATGAAACTTGTTGAGATCATCAGGGGGTACTCTACCAGTGATGAGACATTCAAGACTATCAAAACGCTTTCCGAAAATCTGGATAAAGTACCAGTTGAAGTATTTGATTATCCGGGATTTATATCAAACCGTATATTGATGCCTATGATAAATGAAGCAATATTCTCCTTAATGGAAGGTGTTGCCTCAGCTCAGGATATAGATACAGTTATGAAACTCGGAATGAATCATCCTATGGGACCTCTGACGCTGGCAGATTTTATTGGACTGGATGTCTGCCTTGCAATTATGGAAGTACTGTATGACGGCTTTAATGATCCCAAATACAGGCCTTGTCCGCTTCTGAAAAAAATGGTAGCGGCCAGGAAGCTGGGTAGAAAATCAGGCGAAGGCTTTTTTGCCTATGAATGATTTATTCTGATCGTAAAATGCTAAAAAAGAACAAAACGATTATTTTAAGATTAATAGTAAAATCTCAACAATTAAAAAGAAAGTTTCAGAAAAAATTTTCTAAGATTCTTGGAGGAGAATATACTACTTTCAGTTTCATTTCTGTTATAATCGGAATTGTAGTTGGTTTAGCCGCTATCCTTTTTCACAATTCAATCGAGTGGCTGAACCAGCTATTCTTTAACCGCCCTGGTTCTGACCCTTTCATTTTAGGTACAGCTGCCGTAATTCTTATTCCTGCCGCGGGCATGCTTATCCAGGCAGTCATGATCCTGGCTGCACCTGATATCGCTAAGCACAAAGGCATTCCCGATGTTATAAAGGCAGTAGCCCTTAGAGGGGGATTTATCTCTTTCCGGACAACTTTATTTCATTTTATTGCTCCAATAATCTGTATGGGAACAGGCGGTACTGTTGGTCCTGAGGGTCCTGCCGCACAGTTAGGAGGAGGAATTGCAAGCAAGCTAAGCAGCCTTTTAAGGATATCAGAAGAACGTATAAGAATATTTACAGCTGCAGGTTCGGGCGCGGCCATAGCTGCAATTTTTAATGCGCCTCTGGGGGGAATTTTCTTTGCATTTGAACTTGTCTTGTTAAATGATTATCACGCTCCAACTTTTGCCTCACTCATTCTGGCTACTGTTTCTGCCAGCGCGGTATCAAGAATATTTCTTGGTAATGTTTCTGTTTTTCAATTTCAGATCCAGTCGGTGAATTATTCCTATCTTTATTTATACGCTGTTCTGGGATTATTTGCAGGAATTATTTCTTACCTGTTCATCCGGTATTCAAACTGGCTGTACATTTTGTTCAGAGACAGGATTTATAATAAGAGGATACCGCAATGGTTAGGAATGGCAGCAGTAGGTCTGCTTGTTGGAATAAGCGGATATTTCTTCAAAGAAATTTTCGGAATTGGCTATGAAGCTATCAATGAATTATTAAAAAGTTCTTTAGCATGGCAGATAGTAGTGGTGATATTCTTATTAAAGTTTCTGCTGGTTCCATTAATTCTAAATTCCGGTGGATTTGGAGGCATATTTGCTCCTTCATTATTTATGGGAGCATGTTTTGGTTATCTCTTTGCTTTTTTGTTTAACTCCATATGGGGGTTAGACTTAGATACGAGTAAGTTTGTTCTGGTTGGTATGGGTGCAGTACTTGGGGGTGCCAATACAATTCCTATTTCTGCAATTCTGATCATGTTTGAAATGACTCAGGATTATACTTTCATACTTCCGCTTATGCTTGCCGTAATCATCAGCTCTATGTTTGTTCAGATCGCCTTAAAAGGTTCTGTTCAGGCGCAACATCTGGAAGCTGAAGGATTCAGAATCTCTGAAGGGCGTGTGGCAAACTTGTTAAGGTCAATTACCGTTAATGATGTTGATCTGCAGAGGATTGACCTGGTAGATGAAAATACCCCTTTGCCGCAATTAATAGTTCAACTGGTCGAAAGCCCAAACAGTTCATTTTATACAATTAACTCAAAGGGTGAACTTTGCGGTATCATTACAGAAAATGAGATGAGACCCATTATCACCGAATACGAAATTGTTAAAAATGTACTTGTAGCACGGGATGTAGCGAATCCCGAAATTACTGTTGTACATACCAGTGATGATCTGGATTATATACTAAATTTGTTTGGGAAGTTAAATGTAGATCAGTTACCGGTAGTTGATTCAAATAATCCTTCCAAGGTACTCGGAGCAATTACCCGGCAGAAAGTAATTTCTGTTTATAATCGTGAATCCTTAAGGGAGGATATGGCTTTTGGGTTAGCCAAAGAATTAAAAACAATTGACAGAATAAGACCAATTAAAGTTGCAGCCGATTATTCTATAATGGAAGTTAATTTACCTGATTCTTTCGTTGGAAAGAGTTTAGTAGAACTGAAGATAAGGGCTGCCTATGGAATAGAAGTTCTTATGATAAAACATTCGAAGGATATTTTTAATTCCCAAAATCAGTCTGAAATCGTATCTCCTGATCCAAATTATAAATTGAAAAACTATGACCGTCTGATCGTATTCGGTAAGGATGAAAAACTGAAAAAGTTCTTCAATCATCAATAACTAATAATTCCTTCCATTATTCCCTAAAGATCATATCCCGATAATATATATTATGTAAACTAATATATACCCTTAATAATAGCTCCAGGCCTGTTATTATAATCTTTATATTCCCTACCGGGTGAAAATATCAGAAGAATTTTTGAAGTTTCAGGAGGATGAAAATTATTGCCATGATAAGTAATATCCAGAGAATGGGACTTTTTCTTCTTGAAATATGTTTTCTCTGAGTCCTGAATCCAAGCTGACGTTTTTTTCTTTCTGTTGGATCAGTATCGGGGTCATAAAACCTGGGAGTATAATCGAAAACTCTATTCCGGGGTTTTTTCATAAACATAGTGCTTAAACCTGGTAGTTAATTCTCAAATATAGCGGATACAAACAGATCGGGATCAAATGTCTGGAGATCATCTATAGCTTCTCCGACACCGATATATTTTACAGGAATTCTCTGTCTGGAACATATCTGGAAAACGACTCCGCCTTTAGCTGTTCCATCAAGCTTGGTAATCACAAGGCCTGAAATATCAGTGACCTTTGAAAATTCCTCAGCCTGTATTACTGCATTTTGTCCTGTTGTACCATCCAAGACGAGAAGAGTTTCATTGGGAGCATACTCAACGACTTTTCCGGAAACTCTCTTAATTTTATTCAATTCTTCCATAAGGTGGGCTTTATTATGCAAACGGCCTGCTGTATCGATGAGAACTATGTCATATTTCTCTCTTACAGCCCTCTGGATGGTCTCAAATGCCACAGATGAAGGATCGGCACCTTTATCTTTCCTGACAATTTCTACCCCGGCCCTGTCAGCCCAGATATCAAGCTGTTCATTGGCAGCGGCCCTGAATGTATCAGCTGCTCCAACTATCACCCGTAATCCAGCCTGCTTAAAATTATGGGCGAGTTTTCCTATAGTAGTTGTTTTCCCTGCTCCGTTCACTCCAACAATGAGGATGACGTAAGGTTTATATTTTTGAATCTCACTGCTGTCTCCATTTTTATTCTCAGCCTTCAATACTGCAACAAGTTCTTTCTTTACCGATTCAAGGATATTTATCTTTGTCCGGTCCTTTTCCCTGTGAAGTCTCTCTCTCGCACTTTCAATTATTTTTCCGGAAGTTTCAAAACCGATATCTGATGTTATCAGAATCTCTTCGATCTCATCAAGGGTTTTATCATCCAGCACGGCTTTCCCGGTAATCGTCTCATTGATTGTGTTTACGATTTTTGTACGGGTTTTGGAAAGCCCTTCTTTGAGCTTCGAAAAATTTATATTCTCAAACAGATTCATATTTCTTTCGCTTTAAGAATTCCATTGCGCGTATTATATAGCCGATGAATGATACAAAGATTAATATTATGCTCAGACCGTATAGTGATAAATATATCAAAGAATCTTTTGGGATACCAAGTACTATAAGCAGAATAACAATACCTATTACGATTACTGTCACCTTCCCGAGCACGTTTGAAGGCAGAACTTTTCCTATTTTTTGTGCAACGAATATTCCTCCCAGGAATATTAGAACGTCCCGGGCAATAATCATGATAAAATAATAAGGGGTAATTTCCCCTATTACAAACAATTTTATTATAATAGCACCCATCGCCACTTTATCTGCCAGGGGATCGATTATCCTACCGAATTCTGTAACCTGGTTAAATTTTCTTGCAAGATATCCGTCGAGGATATCGGTAAGAGCAGCAATTATAACGACAGCAAAGATGATTATCCTCATTCCCGGATCGCCCAGGTAATCAAATAGATACCAGAGAGGAACTGCCATCACCAGCCGGAACATTGACAGTAAGTTTGAAGGCGTTGATATTTCTTCTATAGGATATCTCATCTTATGACGGCAAATTTACCAATCTTTTCTTCAACTTCATTATTAGAGTCATCCAGACGAACGACACGGAAAATATAAATTCCGCTTCCAAGTTCTTTACCTGAATCATCCTTCATATCGTAATCCACGCCGCCGTTACCGTCTGTTTCTTCCAACTCATTTATGCGTGTGCCGTCCAGTTTCCAGATAATGATTTTGGCTCTTTTAGGGAGGTTAGCAAATGTCATTTTACCCAGAACAACTTTGGCAGGGTTGGGGTATACGTAGACATCGGATAAGTCTTCGGCATAACCTGTAAGGACAATATAACTTCCTGCTCCAGAGTTTATTGATATTCCGTCAGATGAGGTCAGATTAAGAATCCTGAGCTTGTACTCCTTCCCTATTGAACCGACGGGTTTATTTCCCTTAAGGTTGAGATAAACAATCTTTTTATCTGCTGCATCCACTTCAACAGAAGTTACTTTATTAGCAGGTTCAAAGCTGTAGTTAGCAGGATTAACGGCCTGTGTCTCATTTACATTTATGTTGAATACAATTTTAACTCTGTAGGGATCAATGATTTCGAATGAGCTGATAAAGAATTCTTCTGTGGAACTAACTGAATCGACAATAAATGATATGGTATCCATTGCTATGGGCGATCCGTAATAATCTTTAAGCTGACTGGTAATGAGCTTATTAGGCCCGACGGGCAAAGCATTGCCATACGAAAGCACATAGGAATACTGGTTAGCCGGCGAAACGGAATTTGGGGTACCGACACCGACAACCTGAAATGACTGAAGATTCTCTATGGTATTGTTAACTCTTTCAGAGAAAGTTACCTGGATGTTATTACGTGTTTTACTTATCACCCTATCCACTTTCCCCGGGGTATGGGAATAAACTTTAGTTACCGGGCTCAGATTCGAAAAATGATCCTCCCTGGTTATATCGTATCCCTGGACGGCATAATAATAATTTGTATTCGTAATGATGGGAGAATTGGCATAATCAGTTGTTGCAGAAGAATCAATTAAAACAAGAGAGTCGGGTGATAAGCCGCGGTATAAATAATAAAACTGTCCTGTGCCGCTCCAGGTTAACGTTATTGTTGTTGAATCCAGACTATAGCCAGTTACGTTGTACGGAGTTCCGGCTTTGTTGGAGACTGCAAATTCAACAAATTTGATTCCGCTGCCGGTAGGGAAAGCCACTTCCGGAACATTATTTCTATTAAGGTCTCCAACAAAGATTGAATTAGAATTAATGTTCTCTTTATAAGAGATAATTTTTACATCGCCGCCATTGTCCTTGAAGATATATGAATAAGGGAATACAAAAAGGATAAGCTCATCTATATTATCATTATCAATATCTGCAAAACGGATACTGTTATCTATTGTCCTGAATGTGCCTCCCCCGCTGAATTCCGTTGATGCATCTACGAATCCTTCCTGGTAGATAACATTCAATGAGCCCGAGGTATACTTATATACATTTAGAATATAAAAAGGTGCAATATCATAAGCCTCAAGTGAATGCAGAAGTACGGCTATTTCTTCCTGTCCGTCGCCATCGAAATCTCCTGCGGTTATATATTCTGCAGAAGACATAAAGAAGGTTGAGTCCTGAAGAAAAGGAGTGTATCCCCCGCTGCCATTTGCTTCATAACTGAATATATCACCATCTTCATCTATGAGCCAGAATTCTTTATGGCCGTCATTGTCGAGATCAGTAATAACGGAGTGAGGCACGCCGAGCAGATTTGCATTAAACCGGTTCGGAGTATAATTACTTAGATTCTTTGTGCCGTCCGGAGAAAAATTATTATCAAATTTCCAGACAGAAAGTGAAGTATCAGTATTCTGATTGAATGCGATTACTTCTGTTTTGCCATCACCATCAATATCATCTGCTAAGGCTGGCCAGAATGTATTGGAGGAATCCGTGAATTTATTCTGCAGATTGAAAGAGGAATTATTTATCTGCTCATCTATGTAGCCGGTACCTACATTCGAGCTTAATAAATCATATTTTCCATTATTATTGAAGTCGCCTGCATCCCTGGGCAGTTTATTCTTAATGGAATCTACGGGGACGAGGGCATTATTATCTAATTTGTACAAGGTATAATAAACATCTTCTGAATTATAAAACTGACTGGCCAATACTTCATTAGAATCACCGGACAAAAAATTTGTAGGCTTTTCAAAGATGCTGCCCTGAGGCAAACTAAACGGCTGTATATATTCCGCAGCTATATCTGCGTTGTACTCAGTAGGGATGATGAATATAGAATCCTGTGTAGAAGGATTTAAAATAGTCGTTGTTTTACCAACGAGGTTTTCTGCTTTAAGGTATATTTCATATACTGAGTTCTGATCAACAAGCTGTTTTGGTATGAACCCATAATGGACATTCTTAACGAACTGATTATTCGTATTAAATCCATCAAGCGTGATGAAATTAAAATTCCCGCCAGTACCCTGCTTCCTATAATACATTTTTGTAACACAGGGCTGATTGGTATAGACAGAAGCAAGGATGGTTGTTTTTTCACCATAGAACGCGGGACCTAATGTCACCAGTGTTGCTTCGGGTGAAGTCCTTATTATATTAAAGTTCACCCGCTCTTCAAGTGTTCTTCCATTATTAAGATTAACGAGAATACGTAACCCATATACAGAATCAGGAAGCTGTGAAATATCAAGAGTGTAGATGAGTTTTTTTGCGAACTGGTTCTGCCCATCCGAAATCAGAGGCTGCCATGAGGCTGGATTTAAGCCGTAGCCGTAATCGAGCTGATAGTTAACGAAATAAGGTGACAGAACAGTGGCTGTAATCTGAATAGAATCTGCGAAGGTTGAGAAATCCTGGGTCGGGTGTTCAAACTTTATTATAGAAGGAGCGCCCATATTAAGGGCATTATAAATGTTCAGCCTCCCCGCCCCGGTGTATATATCCCAGCCGGGAGTTCCGATATCGTCGGATGTACTTTTCAGGATCTGTTTAACTTCTTCATTCGTGAAAGAATTCTGCGAAAGAATAAGTGCAGCTGCACCTGAAACGAACGGAGAAGAAGCAGACGTTCCAGTAACTTTTCTGTAATCATTATTCAGAAATGTTGTTAAAATATCCGTTCCAGGTGCCATTAAATCTAAAGTAGAGCCGTAATTTGAACTACTTGCTCTATAATCATCTATCGTTGAATTTCCAATGCAGATTACCTGGGAATAGCCGGAAGGGTAATGCGGTTCGTCGGAGCCTGAATTCCCTGCTGAACCGACAAGCACAACATTTTTTGAATAGGCATACCTAATTACATCTCTAAGGACGAATGAAAATGAATTATCACCAAAACTCATATTGATAACTTTTGCACCCATCTGTACTGCATAAAGTATAGCGGCAGCAACATCATCCTCTTCACCGTAACCTCCCGGATCAAATGCGCGGCAGTTTAATATTTTAATGT
>DATFVA010000503.1:0-8149 GCA_035260565.1 Ignavibacteriaceae bacterium
TATACGTTTTGCTCCTCCCCTGGTAATTACAAAAGATGATATTGACTGGGTTATTGAAAATGTTGAGGAAGTCCTCAAGATGGATTGAGAAGATAAATTTCAACAATCTGCTTTGTGTCTGAGATAAGTTTCTCCATATTATGCAATCGCTGCATAACATTCTCAAGGTCATTGTGTTTTCCGGAAAGTTCTATTGCCAGGGCTTCCTCAGCTATTTTAACAGCACCAACTGAAGAGCTCGCCCCTTTTATGGTGTGAGCTTCATTTACAATCTTGTCTAAACTCTTATTTTGAACCCATTCCTCCAGTCTTCGGTACCGTATAACAACATCTTCGAAGAATGTCATTACAAGATCTTCCTGGAATTCTTTATTTCCCATACTCATTTTGTCAAGATGATTAAAATCAAAAAGTTCCTGCTTATTTTCCTGCTTGTCTTCCGAGCTTGAGGTTTCATCCTGCATAGGATCTTCAATTTTTAGTAATCTGTCTATTTTCAATATTAGTTCGTCTCCGGAAATTGGTTTTGTTACATATTCATTCATCCCCGAAGCAAAACATCTTTCTTTGTCCCCCTGCATCGCATGTGCGGTAAGCGCAATGATGGGAACTTTTCCAGCATTGCCATCAAGTTTTCTTATTTGAAGAGTGGCCGAGAATCCATCCATTCCTGGCATTTGCACATCCATAAGAATAATATCATAAATTCCTTTTTGGCTTTCAGCTATGGCTTCAAATCCATTTGAAACAGCATGTGCATTAAATCCGTAATCATTTAATATTTTCATGGCAATCTTCTGATTCACTACGTTGTCTTCTGCCAGAAGAATTCTGTATTTTTTCCTGATATGAGTTAAAGCCCTCAAATTAACAGGTTTGACGTTTCTGCTTCCCTGGAATTCATATATCTTTTCCAGTTCATTCTCCCGGTATAACTTCTGTTCTTTCTGAGTTTTAAGTCTGATTGAAAAGTAAAAAGTACTGCCTTCTCCCTTTTTACTTTCAACACCTATTTCCCCTCCCATCATATTCACAAATTCTTTGCAGATTACCAGGCCAAGCCCGGTTCCGCCGAAATTTCTTGTGGGGGAAGTCTCTACCTGCGAGAAAGGTTTAAAAAGATCACTTATTTTTTCTTCCGGAATTCCTACTCCGCTGTCTTTTACAGCAATGTTTAGAACAACTTTATCCTGTTCCCTCTCCTTTAAATAAACTGAGACTTCTATCGCACCTCTTGAGGTAAATTTTATAGAGTTGCTGATAAGGTTAACAAATATCTGCCTTAGCCTCGTGTTGTCACCGATTAAGTTCAGAGGTGTTCCTCTTGATATTATTTTTTTGATCGATAACCCTTTTTCTTCGGCACGGGCAAGAAGGATTGCAGCAGATTCATCAATTATTTTATTTAAATCAATCTCTTTTTCTTCTAATTTGACCTTCCCCGATTCTATTTTTGATAAATCAAGAATGTCATTTATAATTTCAAGCAGAGATTCCGCGGATTGTTTAGCACCTAGTGCAAATTGTTTCATCTCTTCTTTTGAATCGTATACATCTTTTTCAATCAATGTTAGGTAGCCTATTATTCCGTTCATCGGTGTGCGGATTTCATGACTCATATTTGCAAGGAACTGACTTTTAATAATATTGAGCTTTTGTGCTTCATCAGCTAATTTATCCGCCCTTTTCTTTTCATCCCTCAGATTCAATTCTGCCTTTTTCCGTTTCTTCTCTTCCTCAAATTCCTTCGTTATATCCTGAATACTGCCTTCAAACTGAATATCACCCGTTATATCACTTTCCACTATCCTGTCATTTAACCGTGCAATAATTTCCGTGCTGTCTTTTTTCAGGAGCGTAACTGTATAGTCTTTTACCTCGCCCCTTTCTTTAAGTATCTCAATTAGCTTTAGCCTTTCCTTTGCATCCTTATAGATATCGCTGAGCAGACTCAGCTGCATTAGTTCTTCCGGACTCTCGTAGCCTAGCATCCTGGCAAAGCTTTTATTTACCGTTATGAATTTACCGTCATAGCTCGACTGAAACATTCCTTCAAGCGAATTATCAAAGATCGAACGGTACTTTTTTTCGGAAAGAGAAGTTCGATACGACCTATCGGCTAATTCCATTCGAAGCCTGAAATTAACTGCACTCCCTACTACCGATACAATACTGAGGAAGAGGACAAAAAGTACCGATTCGAACATATTCGGAAGGAAATAGATTTTCGAGTTATTCATCAGGATCGCAGTAGCAAAAACAAGATTATAATATATTGCAACTATAATCTGGTTTTTAACATCCCAGCTTAAAAAAAGCGCTGATGTAAAAATCATCAGGGCTACAATCTGAGAATTTACTACAAGAGTAGAAGGCATCAGGTATATCATATAACCTGATGAAAGGATTATTACTAGGAGCAGGATATGCACCAGTAAAATAGGGTTATTCTTTCCCCATTTAGTACTCAATACCGATAAAATAACAAAAGCTATTAAAGTAGCGGAAAGTCTGGTGAAATAAACTTCATAAGAAAGGTCGGAAAAATGCCTGACCTCAAATATCATTGCAAACAAACCTGAAATAGCAATTAGGAAGGCAAGAATTTTAAGGGGAACGATTAACTGCTCTTTAGATTCTTGCTTAAGCCGCTCTTCACGATCATGCGATAAAACTATTTTTGACCGATTGAACAAATCGGCAAACCGGGAATCATTGTTGACTGGCATGTGCCCTTACCATAATATTCAAACCAAATCTAATAAAATTTCAATTATGAATAAATCATTTTAATATCTTTTTCGGCTAATTTCATCTTAATTGATATATTTAGGGATATATTTAATTTTTAATCGCATATTATGATGGCAGGCTTCTTTTATTCTGTTGATCTTTCTGTCTTTTATTTCTTTAATCATACATTATCAGCAGGGTTCCTCGACAGGTTCTTTTCGCTTATCACAAACGTTAATAACTGGTATATAGCTTATATAATCCTGCTCGGGATCAGCTTCTTTAAAGGAGGTAGAAAGGGTAAGATAGCTGCTGTTGGAGTAATACTACTGATTATTCTAACAGATCAGACAGGCGCTCATTTGTTAAAAGAATTTATACATAGGATTCGCCCTTGCAATGCATTACCTGACGTTATAACCCCGTTGGGCTGTACTGGTTCCTATTCTTTTCCATCTAATCATGCCTTTAATAATTTTGCAGTGGCTGTTTTTTATTACAGGTTATTTCCAAGGCTGAAATGGATTTTATTTATAACCGCATCACTTATTGCCATTTCAAGAGTATATCTGGGTCTGCATTATCCTTCAGATATCGTTGGAGGTGCTTTGCTTGGAATTTTATTTGGGTATTTGATCGCCGAAATAACGCTGCGTATTATTAAAAAACCGAAGGATGCTAAAATTCATAATAAAACCGGGAGTATAAGTGAAAATAGTTAATGAGAAGCTGGTAATCAGGGAGACATCTGAATCTGACATACCTGCTATTCTTACTTTGATCCGTGAACTTGCTGAGTATGAGAAATTGAGTTATTCGGTAACTGCTGATGAATCACTATTAAGAGAAAACTTGTTCGGAAAAAATAAATTCGCCTATGTTGTTTTTGCAGAGTATGAAGGGAAGCTCGCAGGTCAGGCTTTATTTTTTTATAATTTTTCCACCTTTAAGGGAAAACCCGGAATATATCTCGAAGACCTTTATGTCCGTCCGACCTTCAGAAAAAAAGGAATAGGAAAGGCCCTTCTGAAATACTTAATTGAACTAGCAAAAATCAAAAACTGCGGAAGAGTTGAATGGGTGGTACTCACCTGGAACCAGCCGGCTATCGATTTTTATAAAAGCCTTGGGGCAAAACCGATGGATGACTGGATCGTTTTCCGCCTGAGCGGGGAGTCATTTTCCGGCCAATAACAGAAGGTTTATCTGTAAAAGTTTTTATCTTTGTAACTTAATTTTCTAATTTTAGGATATACCAATAAAAGCAGGAATTTAGAATGGCAGATACTAAAAGAAGAGTTGTCGTCACCGGTATAGGCGCTTTAACACCAATAGGTCTCTCCCCATTAGAATTCTGGGAAAATATGATGAATGGGATAAGCGGTTCGAAAATGATAAACAGCTTTGATACCTCCCGGGTTGACACCAAATTTGCCTGTGAATTGAAAGGA
This sequence comes from Ignavibacteriaceae bacterium, assembly GCA_035260565.1. Classification (GTDB taxonomy): domain Bacteria; phylum Bacteroidota; class Ignavibacteria; order Ignavibacteriales; family Ignavibacteriaceae; genus DATFVA01. The sequence continues at coordinate 4,185 of DATFVA010000503.1, forward strand.
TTTGATCCTTTAAATTATATGGATAAAAAAACAGCCCGCCGCCTTGATAAATATGCACAATACGCTCTGGCTTCTGCCGGTCAGGCAATCGAAGATGGGAATATTAATCCCGCTGGGTTATCCGATGAAGAAAAAACAAGAATTGGTGTAATCTATGGGAGCGGAATTGGCGGGATAGAAACCTTTTATCAGCAGTCTATAGTAAATCATAATGAAGGCCCTAAAAGAGTATCACCTTTTTTTATCCCTATGCTCATTCCTGATATAGCGGCAGGTTATATCTCTATCCATTATGGCTTCAGAGGACCAAACTATTGTATAGTATCTGCGTGCGCAACTGCCAACAATAATATGATTGATGCTTATCTGCTTATAAAACAGGACATCGCCGATATGTTCCTGACGGGAGGAAGTGAAGCGGCAATAAATGAAATTGGTATTGCAGGATTTAATGCTTCAAAGGCACTGTCTACAAGAAATGAATCTCCTGAAACTGCAAGCCGGCCGTTTGATGCAGCAAGAGATGGTTTCGTAATGGGAGAAGGTGGCGGAAGCCTTATTCTTGAAGAATTGGAACATGCAAGGAGAAGAGGTGCTAAAATATATGCGGAAGTCATTGGTATGGGACTTTCTGCAGATGCATATCATATTACCGCTCCTCACCCCGATGGTGTAGGAGCTGTGCTCGCTATGGAGATGGCGATTAAAGGAGCAGGAATAGTTCCGGAGGATATCGATTACGTAAATATGCACGGCACTTCTACGACGCTGGGAGATATCGGGGAAACAAGAGCCATTAAAAAGGTATTTGGAGATTATGCGAATAGAATGAACCTGTCTTCAACTAAAAGTATGACTGGTCACCTCCTGGGAGCCGCTGGTGCAGTCGAGGCCATTGCATCGATACTTGCAATTCAAAACAATAGAATCCCTCCTACAATAAATTTCGAGAATCCTGATCCGGAATGTGATCTTAATTATACTTTTAATAAGCCCCAGGATAGGCAAGTGAACATTGCATTAAGTAATGCATTTGGTTTCGGCGGACATAATACCTCTGTATTATTTAAAAAGTATAGTGACATGTGATATCTGTTGAGGGAAATATTCCTCACATAAATTTTTTACTGTGCGTCATATCAGTGTGGGGCCAACGATCTCCTTTTATTTTGTTCCGCGAATCAAATTATGAATAAAATAAGGTGAAAAGATGCGTTACATTCCGCAAATTATAGCGATTGCTTCATTGTTTTTTACAGTCTCAGTTTTCGCACAGATGCATGAAAGAGAGCCTCAGATGCGTTTGACTCTGCAGGCAGGAATAGAAGTACCTACAGGAGATTTTGCTAATTCGGCATCAACTGGTTATGGCCTGAACGGAACTTTTGAATATTGGCAGAACACACCATTAGCTTTCACAGGATCTGTTGGTTATAATCATTTCGGTGCTTCAGGTGATCTTCCGGATAATTGGGATTACTCCTTTACAGATGTTCCCGTTTTGCTCGGTATCAGGTACTATCTTTCAAGAGGAGATTTTCATCCTTATTTAGGAGCTGAACTCGGATTACATTTTCTAACTTTTTCAAGAACGATGGTGGAAGGTAATACTACTACAACTGTAGATCATTCAAGTTCTAAATTCGGTTTAGATCCTTTATTCGGATTCAGGTATCATTTAAGCCGGACAACAGATTTAGATTTCAACTTGAAATATAATATTATTACTACCGATGGCGGAAATACAGACTTTCTTGGCGTGAATGGCGGAGTGCAGATAGCACTTTAATTTAGATCATATCCGGAGGCTGGAGCTAAATCCAGCCTCTCATTTTTTCTCATGTGTAAATAAACTATCGGGTAGACCCGAATTAACTTTATAATCTGAATAATTAATATACACTTTACCTGTAGTGGTCCGGCTTTTATTCTGTTTATCCTTTTCTTCATTAGTTTCATCTGTCATATCTCCGGTAATTTCCTTAGGCATTTGCATCTTTTGTACATTAAAAGTAAATACCATTGAGGATGGCAGAGGATATTTAAAATCATTATCATATTTCAGATCAATGGTGAACGTCCCGTTTGATTTTGTAGTTGATTCTATTTTCCTGATGACATACTTGTTTTTGTCTATCCATAAGGTGGAAAGAATCAAATCTCCTTTATCTCCCAGAGGTATTATCTTTATTAGGTAGCAGGGATTACCCCCAATTACATTTTCTTTGTCGAAGATTGCTGTGTAATCACCTTCCAAAAAACTGTATGGGGAAAAATCAAGTCCTTCTTTCGGCAGAAGTGCGAATCCTTCAGATTTTAATTGGATCTTATCAGGCTTTTTATAGAATATCTTGGCTCGGGTCTCAGGAACTTTAAGAAAATTAACATCAACTTTAATATTTACCCTTACCTCATAATCATTAACTCTTGAAAAATTGTTTTTAACCTTCTCAAGAATATCCTCGGGTTTAACACTTTGCGCCAGACTAACTGAGGTAAATAAAATGAATATTAATATGTTTTTCATTTATGTCTCCGGGCCTGATATTTTTTAGGTAAGAATATCTTTCCTTTTAAATATCCAGGCAGTAATTGTAAAAAGTATAATAATATGAAGACTTAAGACAGCGATAGCCTTAATAAATGCCTGATAATCTACGGGGTCCTCAAAAAGATTTCTCCAGGACGACATGTAAGTGGTGAAAAGATATGGCTCTATATTTCTGAAAAAATCTATGGGGAGCGCAGATAGAATAAGAAAAACTATAATTACAGCCATTGTAGAGACTATAGGGCCGATTGCATTTTCAACCAGTGAGGAAAAGAAGAAAGCTAATGCGGTAACAACTGTCATGCTTAAACCTGCAAAACCGTATGCAAAAATAAATCTCCAGATTATATCATTTTTTGCAAATATTATTATCCCGCTGCTCTTTATAACTATTAGTTCACCAACTCCGAAAATCAATATCCCGATCCCGAGGCTCATAACCGCAAGCCAAAGGACAAGAAGATTTGAATAGATCAAACCTGCGATGAATTTTGAAGTGACGATCTTAATTCGTGCGACAGGGCGTGTAATAAGAAGCCGGTACGTCCCTGCAGTAGCTTCACCGGCCAGTAAATCACCTGCAACCAGGGCAATCAAAAATGGGATGTGAACAGCAAGGCTCGTAAGTATAAAGTACGAGATCAGGTAGCCGTTCAGAAGGTTCCCCACAAAAACGAACGATTGCTGCAGGTTTCTTGTCATAAAGTCGAGTGATTTTTCACCTTCAGCCAGCATTGCAAAATTAATTACAGGAACAATTACAGCGATTACCATGAAACCGATATATGTTCTCCACTTTTTGAAGATCTTGTAAAGTTCTATCCGTATCAGAGTAATCATTTAAGAAGCCTTCTCTGTAATGTTGAGGAAATATTCTTCGAGTGATCTTGTCGGGATAACTGCACTTACTTCGATTTTATTTTCAATAAGATATTTATTCAGACCAGCCACTTTATCAGAGGACATAGAAAAGATCATAATATTATTCGCAACAGTTTCGAGGTCCTTTATGTAATCAGTCCCCCCAAGTATCTGCCTTGCCTGTTCCGAATCATTTACTTCAAAAGTTACCTTCAGTTTATTCATATTAAGAAGCGCATCTACTTCTCCTTCTACTATGGCCTTTCCTTTGTTGATTATAGTCATCCTGTTTGCTACTAATTCCACTTCGTATAAAATGTGTGATGAAAGAAATAGTGTTTTCTTTTTATCCCTGCTTAGATGAATTATGAGTTCCCTGATCTCTTTCATTCCCTGAGGATCAAGTCCTGTGGTAGGTTCATCCAGAATTATAAGATCAGGATCATGAAGCAGAACTTGAGCTAGTCCCAGTCTTTGCTTCATACCATGTGAGAAAGTTTTAACTTTACTTCCATATCTCTTTTCTAATCCTACAAGTTCAAGCACTTCCATT
>DATFVA010000504.1:0-7681 GCA_035260565.1 Ignavibacteriaceae bacterium
GTAATAGTTATCCTCTTTTCCCCTGTTTTTCTTAAGTCTCTCATCTTTAAGTATAGTAAAACTGGCAAAGCCGTTAAAATTTATCTTCTCAAATACCTCATCATCTTTATCGAGGAAGAAATATATGTTCTTGTCGAGATATAAGAATGTAGTTGTATACTGCATCGCTTTCTCGCCGTCCACATTGAAAGCGAGTATCCCCCCCGAACTATCGTTGAGTTCTTTTTCAATAATTTCGAGATCCCTTATGTATGAAATTTTTCTATGCATTTATCACCATTGTGTTATCAATAGACATTTTTTATGCCCGCTCAACTATACATTTTGAATTTATTAAAGAGAAATTACACACATTGCAATGTGAAAGATTCTGATCAAATTCCCTCAGCCTTATATTATTAACCATCGACCTGATTTCGTCTCCGGATTTATCTGCTTCCTCCCGGCTGATAATTTCTTTAACGTCCTCTCCCGGAAAATTGATAAAAATTAACCTGAGTTCAAAGGATGTTAATTCTTTGAAGAAACGGCTTACAATATAGGAATAAAATTTCAATTGAGGGAAATAAAGTGACGATCGGTCACAAATTTCTTCCCTATTAATACTATCGGTTTTATAATCAATAATTACTGCATCTGAACCGTCTATAATCAGCTTATCTATTATTCCGTGCAGGAAATAATCTTCCTCATTAAGGTAGATTTCATATTCATTATATGATTTTTTATAACCCTGTATCCGTTTATATATATCCGAACCAAATAGGGTTTTAAGTTTACCGGATATATCAGTCTGAGCCGCATCAATCACTGATGCATCTTTTGTGTGGAACTCTTCCCTGATGATAGATGAAATTTCTTTGGAAGAAATTACGGGATTATCCAGTTGGAGAATTCTGTGAACAATACTTCCTCGGATTTCGCCAGGTATTGATGAAGCTTTTTCTGACAGCTCTTCCCAAATATTTTCCTTCCGGCTGAATTCATAATTCCGGTCATCTTTCCCAGGGATGTCCAATTTATATTTCCTGTAGTCTCTAACCAGTGTGGAAATTCCCAGGTCGTACATAAGACTGTATTTTAAGGGACATTGTTTATACGCAGCAAATTTAGTGGCCGATATAATTTCACCTTTTGGTGTATCTGTAACTTTAGAGATCAACATCCTATTTTCGTGTTCTTCGCCGGAATCCACAATGTGATTCATTCCAGCGGTATTCAGACGGCGTACAATTTCAATTTTCTCTTCCAGTATTTCTGAAAAGTTCAGGAATTTGTCTTCTTCTGTTCTAAGGAACTGCAGCTCATCCCTGATAACAAAATCATTCTTTGTAAAATCAATACCCAGTCCTTCCTGTAAAAGCGACATAAAAGAGCCAGGCCTGTATTTATCCATCTCCGGAGCACTTATAAAGAGATAATTCTTCGCACGAGTTGCCCCCACATAGAAAAGTCTTTTTATTTCAGCGGTCTCTTTTTTTGATGATATAAAATCATAAACATTGTTTATGGGAGCTGACTGATATTCTCCGAAGTAATCACCATTCAGCGGAACTTTTGTAAGAAGTCCGAAATTTTTGTCAGCCTGGATACTTCCCTTTTTAACTTTATCTGAGGTAGTAACTTCATGAGAATTATAGAGAAACACCGCGGGATACTCAAGTCCTTTTGCCTGATGCAGCGTCATAACTTTTACTGAATCGGATTCGTCTGCTACTGCAGCCTGTGCTTCGTCGTCTGTTTCTTCTATCGATTCTTTAAGGAAGTTCACATAATCATATAGAGTTTTAAATCCTTTACTCTGAAAATCTATTGTCAGCTTAACAAGCTTTGAGATATTTGCTGTTTCCTGTGAACCGGAAGCTTTTTGTGAAAGTACAGAGAGGTATGGACTCTCATTCAGTATTTGCCGAAGCAGCATCGGGGCACTATACACAGCTGCAAGCCTTATATTTGCCTTCAACAACCGAATAACATCAGATATTTTTTCATCTTTAATGCTGTACTTGTTCAATTTCTGCCAGAGTGTGTCCTGTTTAACCAGCGATACTTCATATATTATGCTGTCGGGGAGATTAAAAAAAGGTGAGCGCAGGATCCCGGTAAGAGCCGTGTCGTTTTTTGTATCAAGAAGGAAGGAAAAATAATTATAGATATCATAAACGGGCTGACGCTGATAGAAACCCTTACCGCCGACAATATTAAAGGGTATATTTTTCTCTATAAATACTTTCTCCAGTGAGGAGAATGATTTCCTTTTTCTTACAAGTACCGCAATATCCTTCCAGTTAAGTTTGTTTGTTTTACCAGTGCCGCTGACGAGGGAAATTATTCTTTCTGCAACGAGCTCAGCCTCCGGTTTATTGTCCTGCTGATCATCTTTCTTATTATTTTCCGAAGCACCTATTATAATCTCTATCAGACTGTCCGTATCCTCCTGTTTTGCACAAACAAGATCTGAATGACTTACTTCATTAAACAGCGGATCGGGATCAGAGAACAGGTTACGGAAAAGCCGGTTAACGAAGAGGCAAATGCCCGGCGCCATTCTGAAACTGTCCGGAAGACTCAGAAGAAATTTTTCTCCTGAAGTCTCACTTATTTTTTGCTTTGTAATCCGGAAGACTTCAAGATCGGCGTCACGGAACATATAAATGCTCTGCTTTTCATCTCCTACTACGAATAAATTTCCTTCCTTAAGGTCGTCCAGTATAGGAAGAAAAATTTTGTACTGGATTTCATTAGTATCCTGGTATTCATCAACCATAATAAATTTGAATCTTCGTGTTAATTCAGACTTTACAGAAGGAACTTTAAGAAGATTTTTTGTAAGTATGAGAATATCTTCATAATCGAGGTAACCATTCTCTTTCTTCTTTACTTCATAGTTTTCAACTGCCAGATCGAATAATTGAAGTGCTGCCGTCCCGAACTTTGCCAGCTCTCTTTCTATTTCCTTATGGCTGGACGTAATATTAAGAGATGATAGTTCTCTTATATATTTTTCTGCAATTGATATCTGCTGGCGAAGATTTTCCTGTAAACCGTTTGAAAGATAACCCTGTACTCTGATATCAGAATTCTTTTTGAAGCCGTATTCTTTCATTGAATGTATGACAGCCAGATCATTCTCAACCGTATTTTCCGGTTTAAAATCACTCAGAAGTTTGTTGATCTCCAGTGCTCTTCCATTATTTCGATCAGCAGTAAGGATTGTTTCATTGATTGCAGATAAGGCCTTAATAAACTCATCCTTATTGATCCGAATAAGCTCTTTGGCCGTTTTAGTAAAGGCTTCATAGTGAAATTCTGCAACTCCTTCTACACTTTTATTATAGATTTTTTCTTTTATCTCAAAAATTTTCTTTCTGTCTTTTGTAAGTCTTTTTAGCTGAGATGAAAAACCAAGCTTCGAGCCGAATAACCGGATAAGATATTTTGTTTCTTCGGTACTGTTTTTCCCCGATAAACTTTCCTTAATTGTTTCCTCGACAGCTAATTCTATCAGTTCATCAGAAGTTATTTCATCTATCGGCTGGAAGTTAGCATCAAGACCAGCCTCAACGGGAAACTGTCTTAGTATATCCAGGCAGAAGGAATGTATAGTTGAGATATTTGCGGATACAAGCTGACTTCTTATCGTGCTTAGAAGCTTTTTTTCTTCTTCACTATGGGTTGTATTGAATCTCAGTTCGGCATACTCTGCTATTTTCTTATAAAGTTCGCTGGCGGCTTTATCGGTAAAAGTTATCGCGGCAATTTTCCTCAGCGATCCTTTTTCGGAGAGAGCTATCTCAAGATAGCGGCGGGAAAGCACGAACGTCTTTCCTGAGCCGGCATTTGCAGTAAGTGAGATATGCTGATTAAAATTGAGAGCTTTCTGCTGATATGTAGTAAGTAAATCCATTAATAAGAATACTAAGTATTTTGTTTATGCAGCGGAATCGTGATCCTGAATTTTGCTCCTTTTTCTATTTTATCCGCAAGGGAGATTGTTCCGCCTATACCCTCAATAAACCTTTTGGAGAGTTTCAATCCAATGCCCATTCCTCTTTCCTTTGTTGTGTAGCCCGGTTCAAATATTTTTTCTCTGTGCTGCGTATCCACTCCTTTCCCATCATCATCTATTACAATTTTATAAAAATCTTCGTCTTTTTTAAGTGATAAATTTATATTCTCTGCTTCAGCCTGGATTGAATTCCTTATCATGTTAATAATAAGTCTTCTTAGCTGAAATTTATCGGCTTCTACAATGGCTTCCTTTGTTTCCGCAGTAAACGTGATCTCAACATTTTCTTCTACAAATAAATCGAGTGCGTCTTTAATTACCGGAACGATATCCATAACTTCAAGCTTAAAATTAGGCATACGGGCGAACCTGGAAAACTCCGAAGCAATAACATTCAGGTTGTCAATCTGGTTTAATACCGTCCTGGATACCTTTTCAAATATTTCATCAAAGTTCCTGTTTTTATCTTTATAGGAAATTATTAACTGCTGAACCGCAAGTTTCATGGGAGTAAGCGGATTTTTAATTTCGTGCGCAACCTGTTTAGCCATTTCCTTCCAGGCATTTTCTCTTTCCAGCTCGGCCATTTCAATCTCATTTCTCCGCAGTTCCTGGGTCATTGAATTGAAGCCTTCAAGTAGTTCTTTTATTTCGCCTCGTTCATTCAGATCGAGCTGTACATTTAAGTCGCCGTGGGCAACTGAGTCGGTAGCCTTGGTTAATCTTCTGATCGGAGAGGAAATTTTATTTGCAAGGATAGTACTGATAATTATTATCAGGAGAGTGGCAAATGAGTAAATCCCGAAGAGGAAGACATCTACATCTATGGGGGAAAAGCCGAGATGAACTTTATTAAATGCATCGTTTACACCGATCGTCAGGTCCTGACCGGCAATAGATATTTTTTTATAGAATGAATCGTATGTATAATTCTCTATTTTTTCTCTTGTAAGGAATTCCCTGTAGCTGAGGTAGTTAAGATGGTAGTAGACATCCGAGTCGAGTTTCTTATCGAATAACCCCGACTCATAATACTGGCTCCTCGAACTGTAAACCTGGGCAGTATTATCATAAACCGAAAAGGAGATCCTCAGTTCTTTTCCTGCATTTTCAAACGCCTGTTCAACTGATTTCTGCCCATTGTTTTCCACCTGAGACCGCACGTGGTTTTCGAGATAATTCGATCTTTCGTTTAATTCATTGAATACTGCGGCCTGACTTCTATCAGCCACGATCTGCCGGTTGTATATTGCAAGGATTATTACAGGGATAATGGATATTACAAGGAAGGCAATCAACAGCTGTGTTCTGAAGCTATATTTGAACTCCGCGAAAGTAATTATGAAGAAAACGATAAAGAGTATGATTATAAAAATACTGTGGACAAGGAATACCTTGAAGAAATTGAAGAGATTCCAGGATATATGTTTTTCTACAAGGGATACGGAAGTGATCAGCTCATTCCCATCTTCATTAGTCCTGAGGGCATACGTGATATAATTCTCACCATTTAAATTTATTGTCATCCAGGCTTCATTATCCTGCGAATACTTAGCATCCACTATTGGATCATACTGATCACGCGAGGGATAGATATCGCCGTAGACCTGAGTAAGCTTTGAATTTCTGAACTCGAAGATCTTCAGCTGGCGTACATCAAGCACGGAGTTGATTATATTCTTTTTAGATTCGAGGAAGTCAGGGATATTCCGAGCTCCCCAGTTCTGGAGGGTGAAATTAAGAATAGCTGCTATGTACCCGGAAACAATACCCCTGTCCATTACCGGGACAATCCCCGCAAAGATCTTTCCCCCGGAGCTTTGTTCTGAATTCATTTCAACGATCTTCGGTTCTTTACCTGAATAATCTGCAAGCTGCGGAGGGAGCTGAAAGCTGTTCCTTATGCCTATACCGAATCTGCCTGCCTCCCGCATATCTTTATCGTAGATCATTACAGCAGAATTTATCGATTCCCTCTGAAGCGAGCTGTTGCTCCAAATAATAAAAGCAACGGAATTGAAATTAGTATTCATCATGTAAAAGGAATTCCTCACTTCCTCATCCTTTATTGCACCTGTCAGTGTTTCATTAAGGAGGAAATGAAGGAGGTTATCATCGGGACGATTGATTTCAAGGGCACTTGTCTTTAATGATTCTTTTTCGAGCTGAAGATTAAAATAGTTCAGCAGGGTAATAGTAATTACAGAGGCGGCCAGCGTAGCATATATAAAGTTATAAAGGGAATTGAGTCTTCTAAAAAGTATATAATACAGTACCAGGAATACAAGGAAAATAAATACAAAGCTGAGAGTATAATTAATTAACGGCTCGTGCTGGAGATAAATAAAGGAAGCCCCCATTATTTCAAATCCTAAAAGGCAGGAAAAGAATATTATCCTTCTTTTCTTCTCATCCTCTTCAGGAAGCGTATAAAACAGCAAAAGGAAATATGACAACAGAAAAAGAATTATCGTAAGTCCGATAAGGAGGATCGCAAAGTTCATTACAAGGAATATAAAGTCAGGGATCAGGTTTGCTTCCTGGAAATATCTGAGCGTTGAATCGAATATTACACTCTTCATGGAGGCAAATAATCCACGGAAGGTCATGAAGAAAAGAAAGGCGAAAGGGATAAACAGGGCCGCAAACAGGGAATATTTTTTATATTTAACCGACGCAGGATCATTCATAAAACCGATTACATACAAATATGCACGTATACTTATTATAAGTATAAATATGGAGGAAATTATAAGCTCTACAGGCGATTTAACTATTCCCCATCCAAACGCTGAGGAGAAGTTTGCCGGATCCACGAGAGGACCATTAAGAAAATTAGAAGGAAATCCCACTATAAAAATAACAGACCTGAAGAGAGAACAATAAAAGACAAATACGAGCAGCCTTACAGAGCGGTATTTAACCGACTTATACTCCTGCCTGAAGCCGAATGCGATAAAGAATAATGCTAAAGCGATAAGAACAGACTGAAATTCATTCGTATTATGCTGGATAGAATTTATATATGTATCGAGACCCGGTTTGAAAAAACTGACTGTCCCTATTTTATTGTTCCTTGAATTTACAAGGTCGAATGAATATTTCCTGCCGTCTTTGGATTTCGGAGTGAAGGGATTATAACTGACATCAAACCTGGTAAGAAATTGATCGGATATTTCCTTTGTAAAGTTGAGCTCATTATAGTACTGGTTCTGCAGGGAGTATTCTTTTTCAATGGGAAGGCTTACAAGAAAATAGAATACATCATTTTCGATCTTTACTGTATCGGTAACAGTCATGTAGGTCACCAGGTCGCCGGTGAAAAAATGAGTTTCCCCTAACGGATAACTCAGCGGGAAAACTTCGTCCTGCTTAACAGCAATGTCCCTGTTCCATGCAATCATTTTCCCGTTTGGCGCAAGTACCTCAACCGAATAATCATTATACATCTGATCATTTACAAGGTTTATCAGTGCACCAAATGAAGAATTTCCGGGACTGAGGGTAGTCCTCAATTTTTTCCTTAAACCCGAAGACAGGGATAGAAGGTTTTCCTCCTTCTGCTGCAGAATTGAATTAACGGAACTCTCGATCTCCTGTATCTGGGCCGTGAGTTTCTCCGGCCAGTCATTCTCAGTATAACGTATATAGATAGGGGTTAAAATGCCTGAA
>DATFVA010000505.1:0-7419 GCA_035260565.1 Ignavibacteriaceae bacterium
ATCTCGACCGAACGGAGAGATCTTAGATATCATCGGTAGTTGTGTATGATGTCATCTCGACCGGAGGGAGAGATCTTAAATTTCATCCTATGTTATCAATTCGTTTGAAAGATCCATCCATTCCGGATTGGTACTCTCAATTAATTTATTCTTCTTTTCTCTCTTCCATTTTTTAAGTTCCTTTTCCCTTGTTATTGCTTCTCTGATATCAACATATTGCTCATAGTAAACTAATTTATTAAGATTATATTTACTGCTGAACCCGGGTATCAATTTGCTTTTATGCTCGAATATTCTTCTTTCAAGATTATTAGTTACTCCGATATAAATTACTTTATTGTTCCAGTTTGAAATTATATAAATGTAGTAGTTGAACAAATTCATCCCCACCCATAATTTTGTAATTAATGATGCCAAAATAATAAAATCCAGGATTTCTTTCTGGAAGCGGTTCGAATCCTGTATCTTAAGCATGTCATCTCGACCGAACGGAGAGATCTTAGATATCATCGGTAGTTGTTTATGATGTCATCTCGACCGGAGGGAGAGATCTTAACTAAGTGTTAAGATTTTCATTTTCTTAAATATTCGATCAATCAGTTAATTTTCAATCCCCCCAATCCGCCCAATTCGAAAGTTCCCCAATCAATCCGCACATCCGCTCAATTCCTCCCAATCCGCTCAATTTCCTCAAAAGTTCATCTTCACCGTAAACAAATGATTCGCATCAAACAGCCGCGCATACCTGTACGCATAATCCACACTTACATCGAAAAAGGTGCTCCACCTTAAGCCCACCCCGAACGTCGGGCCGAATAGGTTCTTATCGTCGTTAGAGCTCTCGGCAGTAACAAAATATCCGCCCCGCACAAAAAACAAATCATCAAAATTAAACTCGCCCGCAAACTTTATCTCATCAACCAGGTACGACGAATTAAGATATGAAGCCGCTGCAAGGAAATTATACTTCGCCTCAAAATTCCTTTCATACGACAGTCCCGCTTCAAACTGCATCGGCAGATCAAATCCCGCTGCCTCCACTTTGTAAATTTTCTTTTGGCCGTACCCGCTTGTATCCCCGGCAGTTCTTAAAAGATCGTTACCATCATAACTCATCTGGGGACCAAGGTTCCTCAACACTGCTCCAAGATTGAATCCGTTTATGTCCCCCAGGTTCCTGTACTGGAATCCCAGATCAAACGAAACACCGCTTGCCGAGGTTTCTATTATTTTCTCATATACAATATTTGTATTAAATCCTGCATATAGATTTTCAGAAAAATTCCTTGAGTAGGTAAAGCCCGCAACCAGCAGGGTAGGGGAGAAGAAATCTCCTGTGCCGTAGGGATCTCTTGTTGTCGTTACAGGAATGTCGCCGATATCAAGCGACTTAAGACTCAATGCAAAAGCCCCCCAGTCGCCGAAGCTTGACGATACCGAAGCGTATGTCATCCCGATATCTGCTATGTATTTCATATACGAGAACATAGCATTAATGTTTTCAGAGGGAGTTTTTAATCCTGCAGGATTGTAGCCCACCGCTTCTATCCCGCTTATCCCGGCTATATAGGCGCCGTTCATTGCAAGACTCCTGGCCCCCACAGGCAGCAGCAGTTCCTGTGCACCTGCACTCCCGTCCTGCCCGAAAATATTTGCTGTTAAAATAACTGCTGAAACTATTGTAAATATAGCTTTCATAATTCCTCCCTACTCTCTATTTAAAAACTCTTTACCCAAAACAAGCGCAATCTTTAAAATCATCGTCATTCCCCGCTTAACAAGCCATTATCAATTCGTTGCCAGGTCATTGCCGTTCGGCTTTAGCCAACGGGATATGAATTCATCAATAAACATTCGGGCTTTAGCCGCATTATATTCTCTGTCCGATCTGAAAGAAAAATTCTGCAATCCATCGATTAATCTGCACAATCCGTTAATTCGAAATTCGCCAATCCAATAATAGATGTCTTTTATTCCCTATTTAAAAACTCTTTACCCAGAACTAACGCAATCTTTAAAATCATCGATATTCCCCGCTTAACAAGCCATTATCAATTCGTTGCCAGGTCATTACCGTTCGGCTTTAGCCAACGGATATGAATTCATCAATAAACATTCGTGCTTTAGCCGCATTATTTGAATCCCGCAGCTCTGTCCGATCTGAAATAAAAATTCTGCAATCCATCGATTAATCCGCACAATCCGTTAATTCGAAATTCGCCAATCCAATAATAGATGTCTTTTATTCCCTATTTAAAAACTCTTTACCCAAAACAAGCGCAATCTTTAAAATCTTCGTACCTATTCCCGGCATCTCCAGATGAGCAATATAAACACCGCTCGCTACAATGTCTCCTGATTCGGAAGTTAAATCCCAATCAACATACTGCGATAGATCGCCCTTGTCTATTCGTCTCACAAACACCCCCGCAAGGGTGTACAGCCTGATTGTCGCTTCTTTTGGTAAGCCGGTAAACCTCACAACTCTTTCTCCGATATTTCTTTCGAGATCATTTCCACCGAAATAAGGATTGGGGAATACACTTATTTTATCAATCTTATCTTTTGCAGTCTCTGTATTGTTGAAGTCTGCCTTCTGCGGTGAGGCTTCAAACCTATCACCATCAATCAGCGGTTTGAAAGTCTCCACTTTTATTACCGTTCCCTCTTCAGGCAGATCACCTTTTATGATGAGACCGCCGAAATAGTAATCTGAACTATCTGAAGAATCCGATACAGCGCTTATAGGTTCAGTATAATCCGTTCCCGGATTGTAAGCATAGAGCTGTTCCCACTGGTTCCGGACTGTATCCTTTGACCATAAATGATCTTTCACACCTATATCTTTGATCTTCACATACAACCTTTTTCCAGTAGAAGTATTCCACAGTTCAAAAGGAACCTTGTTTGCTGCTTTATGATTCGGGTTGAATAAAAAATCCGAAATAGGGTTTGCGTATGTATAATATTCGGAGCCTTCCTGTGTAAATCTTAATTCATAGTCGTAAGTGTAAATGAAATTAAACACGTCAAGTGTCTGGATCGCATGCCCCGGTGCAGTAATCTGCCATTTACCCGTCGAGTTATTATTATCATATACATCGATTGGGTTATCAAGGGGAATTCCTCCCGGTCCTCTGGTCTCTGTAATTTTCTTTACACCGTATGGTCTGGCAGAATATGGCAGCGATTCTATTGATTTTCTCCCTGTATCATTAATTACAAGCATTATCCCATCAAACATCTTGTTGTGGAGGGTATCGTCATTCATCTCAAGAATATTATTAAGTACTGTGTCGCCTGTTGTGGTATCAATAACCCTGTAAAGAAGAGAATCAGAAGTTCCGTAAAAATTAACGGTATACTTGTCTCCGGTTATTTTAGCCGGGTCTATAACTCTGAAAATAACTTCTGCCTCCGCAGGTAATCCATCAACCTGCTGAGCCTGAATAGAACTTCCTTCAATGTACGGCGATTGGAAATCAATCTTATCTCTTCCGGGCAAAACAGTTATAACCGGTCCTTCCGATTCAACAAACGAAGGGGTGCTGAAAAGGTTTACAGCATATGCGTCTGCCGAAAAATAATACGGGTTCGCATTTCTTATCGGTTCTCCCGTATAAGTATCTGTGGTTATATCGATAAACTGCTGAAGTCCTTCGTTGGTTCCTCCTATCAGAGGCACCTTCACTTTTTCCCCGTTAACAATAATATAATCGCTGATAGTGAGCAGACTGTCGGGTATATCAAAGACCTTAACAAGCCTGGGATCCGATTTCTTTTCATCCCTGTATTGCCTTACTATATAACCCTGGAATCTGTAGGCTGTATCCGCATATCCTAATCCTGTCAGACCAGGATTAATCTCTTCGTAACTTTCGCTGTTGTTTTTCCACCATAAAGTGATTTTGCCGTCCTGCGGATAGGCGAAGACCTCTGGAGCAGGAACGGGCGGTACGTTTTGAAAATTATGCTCAAACAGGAACTTCACTGTTTTTGATTTACGCTTTAGTTCTGTAACGCTGTTTATATTGGAGGTCCCTTGCGCACCTATTGTTGCAAGCATAATTTCCTGCGTATCGTACGGGGCAAGATTAAAATGACCGTAGGATGCCATCATTCTTACGTCACCATAAGGAGTTGCAACTGTATCAAGTCCCGGCCAGCCCGATTCATCGTAGTACCATCCGGTTTGTTCAACGGGATCACCGGGCAGACAGAACTTCGTGACATCCCCGGTGATTGGATCGAACATCGCCATTCCATTCGACATAAGTCCATGCAGTATGTAATAAATATAGCTTGCACTATCGGGATCAGGATCTGCAAATTTATATACTGAATCGGTTCTCCACCCGTTCAATGATAAATAGCTGCTTTGCATCGTTCTGTTTCTATACCCCTTTCTCCAGCGTCCGTTTATATAACCGCTGTCAGAAGCAGTTGAGAGTGCAAGGGGACCACGTAACAGGAGCGTCCCTGCAGCAGGAGGATTCGTGCCGAATATAGGATCAAGGTTGGAAGCATTATATGCATAAACTAATTGGAGAGTCGTATCAGTTCCGGCTTTATCATCAGAAGCTATCCCGATTTCAAGATCCCCGAAATACCCGAGTGAAAAATCATTTATAGTGTTGCTTGATTTATTTACGATCTTAAAATCCCTGAACACAACATCGCCTAGGTCGTCTGTCCTGTCGAAGGCATACATGGTAACCTGAAATTCCAACCCGAGTGAAGTTGCGGATCCGAATCCGGGTGCACCCGTCCCTTTATCATTCATTACATACCAGATTGTTTTATCACCAAAGTATTTAGGTATATCAATACCCCTGGTAAAAACTCCATCACCGTCTCTGTCTTCCCATGGCGCTCCCTGATCTATAGGCCAGTCGTTGTAATCCCGTTCAAGCCGGTCTCTCTCAGGCCCCGGAACCATGGTTTCCCACCCTTTCTGAAGCATGTAAATTCTGTTCTTCGTATCCTCCGGGTTATCGGGAATTCCGGTATCCTGTATCCCGCCTGGAAAGAGTCTGGGACTGAATATAGGTGTGCTTATCACCTCGTTATTAACGATACATGAATATAAAAGATGATCCGCAAAGATAATTCCTCTTCCTGCATTTACTCCTCCCGGCCAGTAAACTCCTTCATATTGACCAAAATCGAATCCGGGATAGCCATTGGAGATATGACATTTCATCTGGTTCAGCGTTAGGAATTCCGATATGTATGTACTGACTTTTTTCAGCTTCTCAGGCTTATTTTTATCAGGGACAATCCCCCCGGAATATGAATAATTTGCTGCTATTAGAATTGAAACAACGAGTATGTAAAGAATTCTCACTTTTTATCCTTTGTAAGAACTTCAACTGCCTGTCATGATTTATCAGCCGAAAGGCAGCGGCGGGTTTATGAAGTTCTAAAATATTTTGTATGGAACCGCATTTATGGAAATTACCATTCAATCACTAATTCAAATTTAAATATTTTTGAATCAATAACCGGTATATCATCCTGCGGTTCGCCATACATCCATACCACCATCCAGTCATACTCATTGATCTATTCCCTATTCAAAAATTCTTTGCCGACTACCACTGCAATCTTAAGTATCTTAGTCCCTATTCCCGGCATCTCAAGATGAGCGATGTAAATGCCTGATGCAATAGGACTGCCTGCTTCGGTCCTTAAATCCCAGTCGATGTACTGCGAAAGATCGCTCTTGTCTATTCTTCTTACAAACACTCCTGCCAGGGTGTATATCCTGATGGTTACTTCTTTTGGTAATCCTGTAAACCTGATTATTCTTTCACCTAAACTCCTCTCGAGGTCATTTCCTCCGAAGTAAGGATTTGGGAATACGCTGATCTTGTCGATTTTATCTTTTGCAGATTCAGTGTTGTTGAAGTCGGCCTTCTCAGGTGCGGCTGTATACTGGTCACCGTTGACCAGAGGCTTGAAAGTCTCTATCCTTATTACTGTTCCTTCCTCAGGCAGCTCACCCTCTATTGTAAGGTTGCCGAAGGGGAAGTTCTCCTGGTCTGAAGTCTCAGAAGGAGAGGGGATGGGTTCATTGTAGTCTGTTCCTGTTCTGTAACCGTATATCTTCTCCCACTGGTTTGCGGCAGTATCCTTTGACCATTTGTTATCCTTGATGAGAAGATCCTGTACTTTTATGTTTATTCTTATTCCCTTGCTTATGTTCCATATCTCAAAGGGCACTCTGTCGGCTGCTTTGGGGTTATTGCCGAAGAGGTTGTTTGATGTCGGGTAGCCGAAAGGATAATACTCTGATCCCTCTGAGGTAAACCTTATCTCATAATCATCTGTGTATATCCTGTTGAATATATCCAGGTTCTGTATTATCCCTCCTGATGAGGTGATCTTCCATCTGCCTGAAGGGTCAGTACTGTTGTAGACATCAACAGGGTTATCAAGGGGGATGCCTCCGGGACCCCTTGTCTCTAAAATCCTGGTAATGCCGTAAGGCTGAAAGCTTGCAGGGATAGAATCGATCTGCTTATGTCCCTTGTTGTTTACTATAACCATAAATCCGTCAAATACTCTCTTGTGCAGGGTATCTGCCGAGTAGTCATTCTCACCCCTGAAGAGAGTGTCTCCCAGACTGGTGTTGATAAGCATATACTTCAGTGAGTCATATGGTCCTGAGAAGTCAACTCTGTAGCTGTTCCCTGTTATTCTTGCCGGGTCAACCACACGGAAGATAACATCTGCATTGCTCATACCCGAGGTCTGTTCTGCAAATACCTCATCTCCTCTTCTGTAGGGGGAGGAATAATCTATCTTATCTCTTCCGGGTATAACTTCAACTATCTCTGGTTTACTCTCAAGGAAAGCCGGACTGCTGTTCTTAGAATACCCGTAGGCCGTAACACCGAAGTAATAAGGGGAGCCGTTATTGAGCCTCTGGTGAGTGTAGGCATCTGTGCTGATTGTGGTCTGTCTTCTTAGTCCCTCATCATTGCCTATAATTATGGGCAGCTTAACAGAAACACCATTGGCAATGGTATAGTCCTCAATTACAGTAATACCATCTGCCTTGTCATAAACAGCCAGCAGTCTCGGGTCAGTTCCAGGTGTATCCCTGTACTGCCAAACCCTGTAGCCTTCGAATGTGTAGGTGGTATCCTCATATCCCTGGTCATATATAAAAGGATCACCCTGATCATAACTCTCTGCATCATCTCTCCACCAGAGGGTTATCTCTCCCTGCTGCTCAAAGCCGAATGTCTGTGGTGAGGGTGGAGGGGGAGTAAGCTGAAAGTTCAGGTAATATGCTTTCCTTATTATGGCTGCTCTGCGCTTAAGCTCTGTTACACTGTTAAGATTATCCGTCCCTCTTGCTGCCAGTATCCCGTAAACTACTTCCTGCGTATCAAAGGGTGCAAGGGTGAA
>DATFVA010000506.1:0-3287 GCA_035260565.1 Ignavibacteriaceae bacterium
ATGAACGTGATGCTTCCTGAAGTAAATAAAGATACTGTAGAACTGCTTAATAAGATCGGTGCTGTCGTGGTTTCTCCTGCCCGCCAGTCCTGCTGCGGATCCCTCAACGCCCATAATGGCGATATGAAGACTGCCCGGGAACTGGCAGCAAAAAATATTAGGGAGTTCGGCAGGTATGAATACGATTACCTTATCTCTAACTCTGCCGGATGTGGTGCTTTTATGAAGGAGTACGGTGAGTTGTTTAAGGATGATAAAGAACTTGCGCAGCAAGCTGCTGAATTTTCAGCAAGAGTAAAGGACATAACTGAGTTCCTGGCTGAAACAGATCTGCCGTCATTTAAAAATAAACCGGATGAAAGTATTACATATCACGATGCCTGCCACCTCGTCCATACCCAAAAAATTTATAGTGAGCCCAGAGATGTGCTGAATAATATTCCTGGTATAAAACTGGTTCCACTGACAGATTCAACAAAATGCTGCGGAAGTGCCGGAATTTATAATCTTCTGCACACCGGAACCTCCCTTGAACTCCTCAAAGAAAAAATGGATAATATTAAAAAAACTGGTGCGGAAATCGTATTAACCGGCAATCCCGGCTGTATGCTTCAAATAAAATATGGCGCTAAAACCTTCAATACTAACCTCAGGGTAGAACACACTGTTTCATTTTTCAACAGACATATTTAACCTGTCAAATCCACAATTTATCATCCCTGATTCCTTAATTTTCTCCTCATATCCACCAAGCCTCTGCCAGGCCTCTGCTAAGCCTTTGCCAGGCCTCGAAATTTCTCATTGCTGCTAACCCGAATTCTTACCTTTTTTATCAAACCCGGTACCCTGAATTCCTCTGCATCTCTTATTCTATTGCTAATATATTGTTGAAATAATCAACAAGAAACCGGCGGCAAGTAAAATAATTTTCTATAATTATACTGATGGGTCAATTATTCAGGCTTTTAAAGATTAATCTTTGTTAACCTTCAGCTAAAAGTATAATTATAAGTCTAAACTTTTTTGCTTTATATCTATAATTTTTTAATTTTGGCGATTAACTAAAATTCACTTTGTTATAAGTTATACTATCTCTTGTACAACAAATATGCTGTACAAAGAGCTATTTTTTACCTTTATAAAAAACTAAGAAGACGAGATTTTTTTCAGGTACAGGTTACTGTATGAGGATTCATTTTGTTGAAAACTCAACCTGCAATCTCAGGAATAGCTAATGAAAAAATCTTTACTTGACTATACTCTTCGGATCCGTGTTCCGGTTACGATCTTTGTTGTACTTGCCTCTTTTACTATCACTTACTTTGCCGGTAAAGCAGAGCGCGATGGTGTCGGCTACCAGCCTGTTCAACCGATAAATTTTTCCCATAATCTGCATGCAGGACAAATGAAAATTGACTGCCAGTACTGCCATACCGGCGTGGAAAAATCAAGGCATGCAATGGTCCCGCCGGTTAATACTTGTATGAACTGTCATAAGATTGCCCGGAAAGACAGACCTGAAATTCAAAAACTTACAGCATATTATAACGAGGGCAAAGCACTTCCCTGGAAAAGAATTCACAAAACTCCCGACTTCACTTACTTTAATCACAGCGTTCACGTAAATAAAGGAATCGACTGCGTGAACTGCCATGGAGAGGTGAAGAATATGGACAGGGTTCTCCAGGTAAGTTCATTCACAATGTCTGCATGCCTCGATTGTCACAGGAATGCTTTGGAGCGCTTACCCGATGTTAAAGGAATAACAAAAGGACCGGACAACTGCTGGGCTTGCCACCGTTAACAGGAGATGAAATGGAATCAGAAAAATTAAATCGCCGGAAAATAAATCGTAAAAAGTTTTTTTCCTCTTTAGGCACAGGAGTGTTCGGCTATTTCGTAATTAAGTCGATCCCTTTTTCCTTTCTTGGCAGAAATATCAAAGATAAAAAGGTAACAATCGCAATAAACCCTGATGCCGTACGAAGAACAAAAATAGGTGAAAAGAATGTCTGAGAATCAGGACAATTTAAACAACAGCAGCCCTGAAAATAACCCTGAAATTAATTACTGGCGTAGTCTTGAAGAGCTATATAAAGATCCCGATCTAATTGAAGCAAGTCATCATGAATTTAAAGAAGGCGTAGTTGAAGATTTTAATCCATTAAAGCTGCCTGGTTTATCAAGAAGAAAATTTCTTGCCCTGGTGGGCGCCTCTGCAGCACTTGCAGGTGCAGGTTGTTCCGATTACCGGGACAAAGGTGATATTATTCCTTATATAAAGAAGCCTGAAGAAATTACACTTGGCAAATCGGATTATTACTCTTCAACATGCAATGCGTGCATCAATGCCTGCGGTATATTGATCAAGACACGTGAAGGAAGACCGATTAAAGTTGACGGCAATCCAGATCATCCTGTGAGCAAAGGAAAACTTTGTGCAAAAGGACATGCCGGCATTCTTAACCTATATGATCCCGAAAGACTGACTGGACCGAAAAAAAGAAGCGGCGGAACCTTTGATGAAATTTCATGGCAGAATGCCGATACTGAAATTACTTCCGCACTCTCCAATGTAGGCGGCAAAGAAATAGCTGTTATTTCTAAAAGAATAAATTCTCCTACGGCTAATAAAGTACTCGGTGATTTTAAATTGAAATACCCTTCTGCAAAAATATATTCGTATGAACTGTTTAATAATGAGGTTAAGAATGCTGCCTGGCAAAAGAGTTATGGAAGCGGATCTTTCCCTTTAATTAAATGGAATGAAGTTAAGATCATTGTTTCTCTTGAATCTGATTTTCTAGGAACCGAAGGTCACAGCATTGAGAATGCACGGCTCTTTTCGGAAGGCAGGGAAGTTTCCGACCTTAAGAATTTTAACAGGCTGTATGTGCTTGAAGGAAATATGTCGCTTACAGGAAGTAATGCTGATTATAGGTTAAGACTTACTCCTGATGCCCAGTACGAGTTTGTGTCGATGCTGATAAATGAACTCGGCGGCGGGGGACAGGGTAATTCAGCTGAATCATTTGCACAGAAGTATAATTTGGCTGCGGGAACTTTGAAGCATCTCATCTCCGACCTTAACAAATACAGAGGCAAATCAATAGTTTACTCCGGTTATAATCTTCCGGAAGAAGTTCATATAGCTGTTAACCATCTTAATTCGCTTCTTGGAAATAATGCAATGTACCGTACCGATCAGTCGGAATTTTCAGTGCTTGCTTTATCTTCAAAAGATGAATGGGAAAGCCTGGTCAATAAAATGAAGAGCGGCAATGTCG
>DATFVA010000507.1:0-13073 GCA_035260565.1 Ignavibacteriaceae bacterium
AAGATAAAATTTCCGGGAGTTATATCCTTCCAGGTTTTAAGCGTTTTGGTATCCGGCAGATGATAGAAAGAATTATTTATCTCCACGGATTTTAATCTTTCAGAATAGAACTCCAGCCATTTTTTCTGCTTCAGGTCTCCGGGATAAAAGTTTTCTTTCCAGTGCTTATAATTCCAACCCGATGTTCCTATATATACTTTTCCTTTCGCCATTCTTATTCCTCAATTCTTTTCTCCTTTTCTTTATCAAAAAGAAGAAGCTTGTTCTCATCAAAACTGATCCCGATACTATCTCCTTCATTAAATGAAGTCCTTTCATGAATTTTTGCCATTATCTCTTTGCCGTTTACCGAAAGGTATAGAAGCGACTCGCTTCCGATAGGACCGATCATTTTTAAATTTCCTTTCAGCAGACCCTCATCTTCCGGTACAACATTTACGTCTTCCGGTCTTAATCCGGCAATAAGATTTAAATTTTTATTCTTTTCAATGCGTTCAATTTTCCTGCGGGATTTATTTATTGTATCCATATCCAGTATGTTCATAGGCGGTGTGCCTATAAACCTTGCAACAAACAGGTTCTCCGGTTCATTATAGATCTCATAGGGCGTACCAGTCTGCTGTACTTCTCCTTCTCTTAAAACAGCAATTTGGTCCCCAAGCGACATTGCTTCCGTCTGGTCGTGCGTTACATAAATTGTCGTTAGATTCAGTTCTCTCTGTATTTCCTTTAGTTCACTTCTCATAGTAATTCTAAGCATTGCATCAAGATTAGAAAGAGGCTCATCAAGTAAAAGAACATTCGGTTCTCTCACAATCGCTCTGCCGAGTGCAACCCGCTGCCGCTGTCCCCCGCTTAATTCTCCCGGTTTTGCCTCAAGTATCTCATTTATTTCAAGTATCCCTGCGGCCTTTTCAACTTTCCGGCTGATCTCTGCTTTATCCATTTTAGCAATCTTTAATGGAAAAGAAATATTCTCCCTCACACTCATATGAGGGTACAGTGCATAACTCTGAAATACCATAGCAACATCACGCTCCCTGGGTGATAAAAAAACTTTTCTTTCTGCGGATACTACAATTTGCTCTTCAAAATGTATTTCACCTTCTGTTGGTCTTTCTATTCCTGCGATTATATTAAGCAGTGTTGATTTTCCGCATCCGCTTGGACCAAGCAGTACAAAAAATTCCCCTGCTTCTATTTCCAGGTTTATTCCCTTTAAAGCTTCAACGGTGCCTCTTCTTATAGTATAAAACTTTTTCCTGATATTCTTAAGGCTTACACTTTTCATCCTTTAACAGCTCCTTCGGTTAATCCCTGTATAATGTATCTTTGGAAGAACGCTATTAGTATGATCAGCGGAACAACAGCAATTACGGCACTCGCCATTATATATCCCCAGGGAATCTGTCCGTGCAGTCCTTCGAATAAGGCAATGCCCACGGGGATCGTCCTTGCCTTATAATCAATCGTCAGCATTAAAGCAAAAAGGAACTCATTGAAAGAATAAATGAGTATCAGCATAAAAGTTGAAAATATTCCAGGCAGGGCAATGGGGAAAATTATTTTCAATAGAACCTGCAGCCGGGTGGCGCCGTCAACCAGTGCAGCTTTATCAAGTTCAGATGAAAGACGGGAGAGGTAACTCAGCATAATCCATAATGCAAGGGGAAGGCCGAGCGTTATGTAAGGGAATATCAGCGCATAGTACGTATTTATCCATCCCAGCCGCGTCATTAGTTTGAACAGGTACCCTATTATACTGATCTGCGGGAACATTGAAAAAGCCAGTAATACTAAAGGAATTAAAATCCTCCCGGGAAAATTCAGACGTGTAATCGCATAGGCGGAGAAACTTGCGAATAATGTGGCGCATATCGCGGAGACAATGGACACAATCAGACTGTTCCTTAAGTAATCAATCAGATGCGTTGAGCCGTTCGATAGAAGATCTGTATAATTAGAAATTGTGAAGGATGCAGACTGTCCTGAAGCAAAAAAATCCGGATTTTTTGTCAACGATATCACTATCATCCATACAAAAGGAAGAATACAAAACAAAAGGAGAAAGACGGCCCCGAAAAATTTAAATATTGTAATGGTCTTTTGCTCTCTCATTTAATTGCCTCTTTGAACTTTCCAAATTTTATGTATGCGGCTGCAAGTAAAGCAGCAAAAATGGATACTGCTACAGAAACAGCTGAACCATATCCGAAATCACCGGTTACGTAATAATTGTATGCATAAAGTGAAAGTGAAGTTGTGCTTCCTCCCGGTCCGCCGCCTGTCAGTACATATACAAGATCAAAAATTCTGATTGCGTCGACTGTCCTGAAAAGAAGAGCGACAACAATTACCGGTCTTAGAAGAGGCAGAGTGATGTTGAAAAATCTCTGGATGAAATTCGTCCCGTCAATCATCGCCTGTTTGTAAATATCCCCTGGAATGGTCGATAACCCGGCAAGGATTATTATTGCCATGAAAGGTGTGGTCTTCCATACATCGGCAATTACTACAGAAACAAATGCACCAAAAGAAGATCCGAGCCAGCTTATAGGTTTATCTGATATTCCAAAAAACTGAACGAAAAAATTAAAAAGTCCGTACTCATAATTATAAATTAACTGCCAGATCCTGCCTGAAATAGCAATGGGGATAGCCCATGGGATGAGTATTGCCACCCTGAATAAACCTCTTGCAGGCAGTGTCTCATTGAGAACCAGTGCGAAGATCATTCCGAAAAAAAGTTCAAGGCAGATTGAAACCAGGACAAAAAACAAGGTGAACCTTGCTGACTGCCAGAAATGGATATCACCAAGCATCCGGGTGTAATTCTCTAATCCAAGGAATTTCGAAGGCAGAAAGGTTACATCCCTGCTAAAACTTGTTACAAGGGTTCCAGCAACCGGTATCAGTATAAAAACTATCGCAGTAATAATTAAAGGTGCATTGAACCAGTAAGCAGCTTTTGTTTCTTTCAGATTATATCGGGAATTACTCCTCATAAAGCTTTTCTATTTGTTTCAGTTCTTCCGCTATTGTTTGTAAAGCTTTCCCGGGTGACTCTTTACCTGCCAGGCAGTTATTTATATATCTCTGAATTACTTCTGTTACCTGCGGATAATAGGGGAGAGTGGGCCGGGCGATAGTATGGTCGAATGCTTCTTTTAGAAGTTTTACTCTCGGCATTTTTTGAATTACTTCTTCATCTTCGTAAACATCTCTTCGTCCGGGGTTCCACCCGATCCGCATCAGCATCTCCTTCTGTATTTTGAATGAAGTTACAAATTTTACAAATTGCCATGCTTCATCCTTCATATCTGAATATTTCGAGATACCGATATGCCATCCTCCCAGGGCAGAAACAGAACTGTCTCCCGGTGCGTGCGGCAGGAGTTCAATCCCGGTTTTTCCCTTAACTTCAGAATTATCGGATTGATGAAGCTGCCATGCATATGTCCAGTTCCTTTCAAATAGTGCATTTCCACGCTGGAAGGTTCTTCTTACTTCCTCCTCTTTCATTTCTGTGTAAGTATTTTCGGGAGAAATGCCGTACTTCTGAATCAGGTTCTGCATAAACTGTAAAGCCCTTACATTAGCAGGAGTATTTATATTTATTGAATCATCCTGCATAATTCCTCCCCCCATAGAAGCAGCGAATTCAAGAAATGTGCATACAAGTCCTTCATACTGGGCCCCCTGCCACACAAACCCGTTAAAACTGCGGTCTGTTTTCCTTTCCTCTTTTTGGATCCTTCTGCTCATATCAAGCAGCTGCTGCCAGGTTGCAGGAGGGTTCTGATACCCAAAATGTTTTAACAGATCTGACCGGTAATAAAGAAGAGCCACATCAATAAAAACAGGCAGCGCATATAGATTGTCATTATAACTATCCGCCTGTTCGATAGTTTTCCTGAAGAATTGTCCGGTTAGGAAATTTTCTTTTTTAGCGAAGTTATCGAGAGGTTCAAGCCACCCTGATTTAACAAACTGGTCGATCCAGATCACATCCATTAAGAATATATCCGGATTGGGCTGACGGGCTTCGAGGGAAACTACAAGTGCTTGTCGTCTCTGGTCTGAATATGTCGGCTGTCTTACCAGCTGCAGGTGGTAATGATGCTCATCCTCAAATTCCTTTACAATAGTTTCCCAAAAGTTTATTTCCTCAGGTGATCCGCCGATCCATATTGTAAATTGCTTTTGAGAGCTGCTGCAGTTAGGTGAAACGAGTAGAAGCAGAAAAACAGATACAGCAAGCAGGAGCCATTTAAAATAGTTCAACCTATTATCAGTTTTTGATAACACAAATAATTTGATGTTATGAGGTTGTTATTCTTATTAGATTACTTTAAACATTACAAGTATGAAATAAGAGCAGTAATCTGATAAAGATGATTTATGGTTTTGCGATTCCTATAACACCGCAGGCTACGCGCGGACCTGCATTACCTGACGGCTGCGATGTAAGATCATCCTCACCGCCGTGCACGATTACTCCTCTTCCTATTATAGAATGAGGACCTGAAAAGCTCAAAAGGGAATCTGTTATTTCAAGGTGCGCATTGCCATCCTCGCCCGCCTCAATATTTCCAAGGTCGCCTACGTGCCTGACTGAATCGGTTGGTGCGCCATGCTTTTCGTTATCAGGATTGAAATGACCGCCGGCCGAAGTACCGTCATCTGCTGTGCAGTCGCCGTATTCATGAATATGAAAACCATGCTTTCCCGGTTTCAGTCCGGTTATATCGGCAACCACTTTTATTTTATCTGCTTCTTTGGTAAAAGTAATGGTTCCGGTAACATTGTTGCCCTTGGTGCCGTGCAGTTCAGCAACCGCCTTTGTTATCTCCGGCTGATTCTTCATTGCAGTACCGGAAGTATCAGAAGATGTGGGCGGCATCTGTCTTTCAGTATTCTGCCGGCAGCCCGCACTGAAGATGACCAGGATAATGAGCACTATTAAAAGATTTATTGATTTCAGCAATCTATCCTCCTTAATTTATTGCACAGTTATTGTTCTATCATTTTTATGTACGCTATTATGATTTTATCTCTGCAAAGTATCAGCCCTTCATTACCTTTGTCTGATTTATTTTATAAAAGCGTTTATTTTTCCAGGGTCTCAATTATTTTTCTGCAGAAAGCCGGCAGGTCGTTCGGATTGCGTGATGTAATTATATTGCCATCCTTTATTACTTCCTGATCAATCCATTCGGCTCCTGCGTGTATTAAATCATCTTTAATTGAGAAGAAACTTGTCACCTTCTTTCCTTTAATAATATCAGCTGATGCAAGCATCCAGGGTCCGTGACAAATAGCTGCGATAGGCTTCTTCTCTTCATTCATCTTCTTTACAAATTCAGCCATCTCAGGCGTTCTCCTCATATGGTCAGGTGAATAGCCTCCCGGGATGATTAGTGCATTAAATTCGTCGGTCTTTACACCTATAATAGATTGATCTGCTTTGGCTTTTAGTCCGTGTTTTCCTTCGTAAGTTTCAACTTTTGGCGCTACCACACATATATCGGCTCCCTCCTCCTTCATCCTTAAATAAGGATACCAGAACTCAAGGTCCTCGTACATTTTCTCAACAAAGATCGCAATCTTTCTTCCTCTCAGTTTCATATATTTTTTATCCTCCTATTTTAATCCTTTTGTGGATATTATATCTGACTGTTCAGCACAATGCCGGCAGCAGTAGACAGCACCGCCTTTTTCAATCCCGTGCCCGATAACTTTACACCCGCAGTGTCCGCATTCAGGAGCGAGTTTATGAATTGCACATTCAAAAGAATCAAATGAATAAGTCTCCCCCCCTTTTTTTACTTCAAACGAATTTGAATAATCGTTCCCGCAGACTTCACATATAGCCATAGCTTAACCTTAAATTATAATTTTTGAATAAATTAGTAATTATAGCGGTAATCAGTAATGAGTTGCGTCAAATTAATACTCTGCTGCAGTTCCGGCGTTTTTACTGACTGTGAAAAGGTTCGAGATGATCCGGAAAAGAGGATTAGAAGATAAGAAGATAAGGGGATAAGAAGATGAGAAAATAAGGGGTTAAGCAGATGTGAATAAAATTTAATGTGCCGCTGCTCTGCAGCTTATGGATTATCAGGGTAACATTAACGCTACTAATATTTCGCCGTTCTACGGCTAAGGCAGAGCTACAAAGGTTATGATAACGGTCTTGGCGGAGCTCTCATTTTAATGGGAAGGAGGTGAGGCAATGATAAAAGAAAGTCATTCTCCTGCCATAACGATAACAGTTCAAAATATAATTGTTTATTGGAATTTATTTTTGTAAATATTGAACAGATGTTTCAGGGTTCTTTTTATGGCGGGTATTCGAAACACCACAATTTTCGGATACAAAACGTATTCTGATTTTAATTCTCGGGGAAAATTTATGAAATCGATCTATTTACTTCTTTTTATTTCCATATTTATTCTATCATCATATCAAATTCATAGTCAAAGTTTCAAAATTTCACATGTTCCTGCACAATATTATTCATTAGACAAATTCAATGATGATGTTTACTATGCTGAAATTGGTACATGGGAACTTTTTGTGAAGAACTTGAAAGATTCTTCTATAAAACCCTGCCCATTTCCTACTCTACCAGTGTTCGCAAACAAATCACGTAAGTGCATATATGGCGATGAAGATTCAATTTTTGTTTTAGATTTTGCAACAAACTACAAACTAAAAATCTATGATTCTGCTGGACCATATTTAGCGTTGGATTTTGCATTTTCTCCAAATGATAAATATGTACTCTTCGAGAATCATTATTATTCCTTTTTGGATAGCGGCCTAAATGAAATTGATTTTACACCAGATCCCTATTTTGAGATGGAATGGATTAATGAAACTGAGTTTGTATGGCAATATAATGAAGAGTCAGTTGTCTTATTTGATATTTTAAGCAATACTTTAGATACAGTACTCATCTCAACTACCTTCCCTCCATATACAGCATTCGCCTACAATAGAACTAATAATCTCTTATACTATGCTTTCGGTGAATTGGAATACCCTAAAATACATACCTATGATCTGAATACCAAAGTCGATTCAATTATATTTAATACTGCAAACGATACAAACGACAATTGCTGGTGGACTTTTAACGATCTGGAGGAAATGGAGTGGTCACCGGATTCATCCAGGATGGCTTTCTTTAGCTATCTTGTCGATGCAGGCGGCACCATTTATACTTATAGCAAAGCTGATCAAAGACTTTATAAATATACCAACTGTGGTGGTGAAGGATATGAATATTTCCTCAAGTGGTTGAATAATGATACAATTGTTTATTTTAATGCTACGCTTAGTTTTATATATGGACTGGCTCTTGACGATCCATTAGCTGTGCAAGAAGACTATCATCAGGTTATACCCACTTCCTTTGAAGTTTCTGCTTATCCTAATCCGTTTAACGGAATAATACATTTCAACCTATCAGGCGAAATTAAAGAACCGGATTTAAAAATTTATAGTATTAATGGAGAAGAAGTAGCAAGTATTGATAAACTGAACGGTTTCGGTTCCAGTTATACTGCTATCTGGACTGGTAAGAATAACTATGGGGCAGAGGTGTCATCGGGAGTCTATTTTGTTATCATAAGGGATAAGCAAAATCCATTATTAATTAAAGGTACAGCCAAAGTTATGTATCTTAAATAATTTAACGAATATTGATTACTGGGGATGCGTATTAATCAGGGATGCTTCCCCAATTTTAGAATACAAAACTTTTCTTGATTTTAGTTTTCGGGGAAAATTTATGAAATCAATAAAGCTTATGCTCTTTCTATCCATACTTAGTTTAGCATCATATCAAATTCATAGTCAGAGTTTTCAAATCTCCCATGTTCCTGCCGAATATTATTCGTTAGACAAATTCACATATGATATCTATTATGCGGAAATTGGATACTGGAATCTTTTTGTGAAAAACTTAAAGGATTCTTCAGTAAAACCTTGTCCGTTCCCCACTCTTCCCGTTTTCGCAAACAAATCACATAAGTGTGTCTATGGCAATGAAGATTCAGTATTTGTTTATGATTTTGAAACTAAGGAAAAGATAAATGTTGGGCAAGTGGTTGGAAATACAGGACCAATGAATTATATATTCTCGCCAAATGACGAATACGTGCTTTTTAAAAATCTATTTTATTCGTTTGCAGATAGTTCACTCCACCCAATGGACTTTATCCCGGATCCTTCCTGGATGATAGAGTGGATAGATGAAACTTCTTTTATTTTAGGATTAGATGATGACCACTTATATAAGTTTGATTTCCTTAGTAATACCTGGGATCCTGTCTTAAGCGCTGCTCCCGGGCATTATTTTGCAGCTTATGCATATAATAGAAAAAATCATCTTTTGTATTATAGTTATGACGAAAGTATTCTCCCTAAGATTCATTCATTTGATTTTACAACCCATATAGATTCAATAGTAATTGATACAGAAAACGACACAAATGATAATTGCTGGTGGACTTATAATTGGTTCCGGGAGATGGATTGGTCACCTGATTCTGCAAGAATGGCTTTTGTTAGTGATGTTCTTGATGCGGGGGGTACTATTTATACCTATAGTCCAGCTGACAAAAGACTTTATAAATATACCAATTGTGGCGGCGAAGGTTACGAATATCACCTCACTTGGCTAAATAATGATACTATCGTTTATTTTAACGCTAGCTGGGGATTTATTTATGGTTTTGCTCTCGATGACCCTTTGGCAGTGGAGGAAAACAAATCTGAGGTTATACCTTCAATATTTGAAATTACCGCCTATCCTAATCCGTTTAACGGAGTAATACATTTTAACCTATCAGGTGGGATTAAAGAACCGGTTTTAAGTATATATAATATTAACGGAGAAGAGGTAGCAAGGATCGATAAACTGGATGGTTCAGGTCCCGGTTATAGTGCTGACTGGAATGGTAAAAATTATTATGGGGCAGAAGTGTCATCGGGAGTCTATTTTGTAATTATAAGGGATAAGCAAAATCCGTTACTAATTAAAGGTATAGCCAAAGTCATATTACTTAAATAATTTAGCTAAACGCGGGAATGCAAATAATTATCAGAATAGTAATAAAATCAAACCTGGCAGTGAAAAATAAAAATAGAGAGGCCTTTTTATGATTAAGCATAATTTCTTTTTATTTGTTTTTATCAGCATATCGGTATTGATATGCAATTCGTGTAGTCCGGAGAAGGATAATCCGGAAATTATTATTGTAAAAAACACTGATATACCCAAATCATTTTCGGACAATATATATTTTATCTATGGTACTGCACTAGATACCGGTGAGCAAAATATTCTGTACCATCTGCTTCAAAGTGGGTTAAAAATAAACACTGCATGGGTCCCTTATACTTTTGGAGATTGTATGTCCCCCAATACTAAAGAAATGATACTTGAACTAGATCAGCCTGACACGAGAATATATGAATTTGGATTCACATCAGATTCAACAATGCTTAATCTAAATTGCATTACCCTTTGGAAGAAGTATAAGTTTCTAAAGTAATTATTAACTAAAGTTTATGATCAAGATGGCAAGTAGTATAAAATAAAATGACAACGGTGACAACATCAAGCGGCCCTGGCGGCTTGCCACGAGTTTCAGCTCGTGGATCATAGTGAGGTGCTATGACTGAATGCATTGAACCCTGCGCGTAGCTCAGTTCTCTGAACGGTGGGATATTTGGGAACTAAAGCCTTTGTTGCTATAATCAATAAATAATTTATTAAAGAAAGTTAGTGATTTAATGTGCCGCTGCTCTGCAGCTTATGGTCTATCAGGATAACATTATTGCTACTAAGGTGTCGCCGTTCTACGGCGAAGGCATAAATACTTTGTATCCGCTAATCCTCTTATCCTCTTATCTTCTTACCTTCTAATCTTCTCACCTTCACATCACCTACCCTCTAACCTTCTTATCTTCTCAAACTTTCCCTCCACGCCTCCGCGGTGAAGATCATTCAACTTTACTGAACAAGTTATTTAGTGCTTCTGACAGTGTCGGATGAGTAAATATTCCCTCCTTCAGGTCTGTGTATTTTAGTTTTCCCATCATCGCGATCTGGATCATAGAAGCTATTTCCCCTCCTTCAATTCCAATAATGGCGCAACCAAGAATTTTGCCTGTCTCTGAATCG
Source organism: Ignavibacteriaceae bacterium (assembly GCA_035260565.1). Taxonomy (GTDB): domain Bacteria; phylum Bacteroidota; class Ignavibacteria; order Ignavibacteriales; family Ignavibacteriaceae; genus DATFVA01. Next base: position 10,200 of record DATFVA010000507.1, read on the forward strand.
ACGATTGCTTTCATCACTCCTCTGGATTCACCAACCTCGATTGCTCTTGAAACATGACTCATTTCCATCTTCACAGTCTTATATTTCAACCCCTTTTTCTTCGCTTCCTTTTCTGTCATCCCGACTCTTCCAAGCTGAGGATCTGTAAATATTGAGTAGGGAACGAACCTGTTCCTTGTTGTGCGTGTTTTCTTTTTCAGCAGGTTGTCTCTTATTATCCTGAAATCGTCATAGGAAATATGAGTAAAAGCAGGGCCTCCTTTAACATCTCCCATTGCATAAATACCGTCTACGTTTGTCTCCAGTTTAGTATTCACTTTGATGTACCCTGTACTATCTGTTTTTATTCCCGCTGCATCTAAATTCAGCGATTCAGTGTTGGGTTTTCTTCCTACAGCAATAAGTAAATGCGAACCGGTCAGAAAGTTTTCCTTTCCTTCGCAATACAGTCTGAGCTTGATGCTGTTCTCCTTCGTTTTAATGATCTCAGCTGCAGTTGTGTTTTTTAAGATATTGACTTCATCGTCTCGAAGTATCTTTTCCATTTCATTTGAAATATCTTCGTCTTCACGCGATAAAAGCTGTGGTCCTTTTTCTATTATTGTTACTTCACTGCCGAACCTTCTGAACATCTGTCCGAATTCCAGTCCTATATAACCACCTCCGAGTATAAGCAGAAGTGAAGGTCTTTCTTCAAGCTCCATTATTGAAGTAGATGTAAGGTATTCAACAGATTCAATGCCTTTAATCGAAGGAATCCGCGGTCCTCCCCCGGTATTTATAAAAATCTTATCACCTGTAATTCTTCGCGTACCGCCGTTGCTTAAATGAATCTGTATTATTTTTTTATCAACGAATCCTGCTTCTCCTCTTATTAAAGTCAGGTTCTTTGTCTTTTCAATTCCTTTTTCAAGGCCTTCCCGGAATGATTTAACTATACTTTTTTTCCTGTTAATTATTTCTTTCAGATTTATTTCAACCTTTGAATTATGAACTCCGTAAACCTCGGCCTTTTTTGTTAAGTGAATGACCTGGGAACTGGCTGCCATAGTCTTAGAAGGTGTGCATCCATAGTTTATGCAGCTGCCTCCGACCAGGTATCTTTCGATGATCGCTACTTTCCAGCCTTTCCCTGCAAATGTTTTTGCAAGCGGAACACCAGATTGGCCCGTGCCGATTATCACCGCATCAAATTTTTCCGGGTTTTTCATTTGAATTCCTCAAATTACTGAACGTTCCATTCATGATCATCTCTTTTTATCATTTTTTCGGCTTTAACGGGTCCCCAGCTTCCGGCTTCGTAATTAGGAAAATCAAGCCATGGATCCGATTCCCATTTTTTTATTATCGGATCGATAATCTGCCACGATTTGTAAATCCAATCGGAATGAGGAAACAGTGTCTGATCTCCCTGCATAGCATCCCTTATAAGCCATTGATAGGAACTCGGCGTCTCTTTTACTCCGAAAGCTCTGTCGTACCTGAAATTCAGATTAACCGGTCTTAGTTGAAGTTCTGCACCAGGCTGCTTGGCTGTAAATGTATAGATAATCCCTTCATTCGGCTGAAGTCTGAACGTCAGCTGGTTATGTTTCTTTTCCTCTTCCCGTTCAATAGGAAACATTAGGTGAGGAGTTTGCTTAAACCTGATTGTAATCTCTGATAATTTTTCCTTCATCCTTTTTCCTGTCCTCAGGTATACCGGAACCCCCGCCCAACGCCAGTTATCAAGGGTCAGTTTGATTGCTGCATATGTAGGAGTCATAGAATCTTTATCAACATTATCTTCATCCCTGTATGCCTTAACCTGCTTCCCGTGAATTTTACCTTCGGAATATTGTCCCAGCACAACATCCTTTTCTACATTTATCTTACAGATCGAGGTCAGCACCTTCAGAGTTTCACTGCGTAATGATTCTGAATCATAATTTACGGGCGGATCAATTGCCGTCATACATAACAGCTCAAGTAAATGATTCTGGATCATATCTCTGACAACGCCTGTCTTTTCATAGAAACCTGCACGTGACCCAATCCCTATATCCTCGGCTACACTTATCTGGATGTTATCTATATAATTCCGGTTCCATATTGGTTCGAAACCGGGATTAGCAAACCTGAACACTACCATATTCTGTACAGTTTCCTTACCAAGGAAATGATCTATTCTGAAGATCTGGGTTTCTTCAAATACCTTGTGTATTTCTTTATCAAGTTCTCTTGCAGATTGTTCGTCGGTGCCAAAAGGCTTTTCAATAATTATTCTTCGCCAGCCTTTCTCACTCTGCGCAAGTCCCGCTTCCTCAAGCTTTTTAACTATTGTGGAATAAAAGGCTGGTGCCGTTGAGAGATGGAATAGGATATTATCGGGAAGGCCGAGCTTTTTCTGAAGTTCCTTAATTTTCTTTTTCAGGTCTCCATATGATTTGGACGCGTCATCCTTAAAATTTCCCGGAATGTAGAATAGGTTCTTTGCGAACTCATTCCATTTATCCTCTCCGCAGATGCTGTCCTTTTTTACTGCATCGAACATTTCTTTCCGGAAGTCATCATCTGAATATTCTTTCCTCGAAAAACCTATAACTGCGCATTGCTCCGGCATCAACTTCTGACAGCTTAACGCAAATAGTGAGGGAATCAATTCCTTATGAGCTAAGTCTCCCGATGCACCAAAGATCACGACAACACAAGGATCGGGGGGATTACCTTTCAGCATTCCCTGCTGCTGAACTTCAATCATTTCCGTGTTCTTTTCGTTTACCATTATTTACTTTCCTCCTTAACAGCATGACCTCCAAATTGATTTCTTAATGCGGCAATTACTTTTGCTGAGAAGGGATTATCCTGCCGTGATGCAAATCTTTAATAAAGTGA
>DATFVA010000508.1:0-7290 GCA_035260565.1 Ignavibacteriaceae bacterium
ATGTTCTGACTCCGGCAGCTTTTTTTCATTTCTCACTTGCATTCCCAAAGGACAGGGAGAAACGTTTCAGTTATCTGATATCGGGAATTTACACTACTGGTGTTCTTATAGCTTGTATAAATACCTACTATTTTATCAAAATCCTTCCTCAGCCGGCTCAACCAGGCATCGACAATTACCTGACAGCCTTTATGCTGAACCGTATTCTGGCAATATTTAACATACTGGGTGCAATTTCAATATTTATATTTTCATATTTCAGAACAGTGAATGAGGTAGAGAAAAAGAAACTTAAATGGCTGCTTTCAGGTTTCCTTGTAGGCCCATTCAGCTTCGCAGCGTTGTGGACTATTCCGCAGATCATTATAAGCAGACCATTGATGCCTGAAATACTTATACCGCTGCTGATGCTCTCAATTCCGCTGACATTCACAATAGCTATCGTAAAGTATCATTTGATGGATATAGATCATCTCATCAGGAGAAGCGTAGTTTATTCTATAGTCATTTTCATGCTGGTTATTATATATATAGGAGTTGTATCGATTATAAGCAGCCAGATTTTATTGCTCAATGATCAGACTCCTTCCATACTGGCTGCCATTATTGTTGCCCTGGTGTTTGAGCCTATAAGAAGGAGGGTACAGCTTTATGTAGATAAAAAATTCTTCAGGGTACACTATAACTTCAGAGAAACGCTCAGGCTGTTTATCAAGGATATATCTGAAAATAATACTGTCAGAGATTTAGCTGAGACAGTTATAAGAGAAACACAGGAGTTTATTCCGGTTAAAAAACTGGGATTTTTCCTGTTAAAGAATAATCATATCCGGCTGATTGCACATCGAAATTTTGATCTATTGATTGGAAGAAGTCTGCCATTTGATTCATCCATGCTTAAATCAGGACTAAACTATCCTGTTGCCGATCCAGCTAAGATTGAAGCAGGCGTAAATTTTGAGTCAGCTGATGCAGATGTATTTAGAAGGTGGGGGATGGATCTTGTTGTGCCAATTTGCTCCGGAGAGGGTAAAGTTTATGCTTTCCTGGTGCTTGGAGAAAAGAAGGCAGGGAGCAAGTTTACAATTGAGGATATCGATTTGCTCGGCCATGTTTCATCGAATATCGCCTCGACAATATCGCGGATCTACCTTCAACAGGAGTTAATCAGGAAAAACCTTGAAGCTGAAAAACTGGAGGAACTGAATAAACAAAAATCTTTGTTTGTTTCTACTGTATCCCACGATCTTAAGACCCCTCTGGCATCAATAAAGGTATTTGCCGAAATGATGAAGATTGATAAGAAGGTGTCTGAAAAACAGAAAAATTATCTTGATATAATTGAAGGTGAATCGGACCGATTAACAAGGTTGATAAATAATGTGCTTGGTGTTGCCTGGATAGAAAACGGAACAAGACAATATACCTTTGAGAATGTATCTCTAAATGAAATTGTTCAAAAGACTATTGATGCATTAAGTTACCAGTTAAAGATGGAAGGATTTCAGATAAGCATAGATTTGAGCCCGGCTGCCCTGTACATCTCAGCAGATCCTGATGCTGTTGAGGAAGCTGTTGTAAATGTCATAGCGAATGCTATTAAGTTTTCTATACAACAAAAGATAATTTCTGTTTCAACTTACCGCTCTGCTGACCTTGCATGCGTGGAAGTAAGAGATAAAGGAATCGGCATCAAACCTGAAGATCTGAAAGATCTTTTTAAGCCATTCTTCAGGTCACGGATTGCAGGTGATAAAAAGATAAGTGGAACAGGGCTTGGATTATACATTATAAAACATGTCATGGATGCCCATAAAGGAAAGATAGAAGTAGAAAGCATTCCTGACGAAGGTACGGCATTCATCCTGAGATTTCCTGGAGTTATTGTAAATGATGATTTCAAGAATTTAATAACCAATCCTATGCAGGAAGAGGAAAGGTAAATGAAAAAAATTTTAATAATTGAAGATGACCCTGCTTTATTAGCAGGTCTATCAGAAAGTCTCTGCAACGAACAGTATTCAGTCACCAGAGCTGAGGAAGGGCAGAAGGGGTATACACTTGCACTTCAGAATGAATTTGATTTGATTCTACTTGACCTTATACTTCCCCTGAAAGACGGTTATGATGTTTGCCGGGATCTCCGGAAAGAAGGCAAAAATACACCCATAATTATGCTTACCAGCAAGAATGAAGAGATTGATAAAATTCTCGGTCTTGAAATGGGCGCTGACGATTATATCACAAAGCCATTCAGCTTAAAGGAACTTCTCGCAAGAATTAAGGCCCTTCTACGCCGAGCTCAGCCTGCCGAACCCGGGGCAGTGGAATATTCATTCGGCAATGTACATATGCACCTTAAAAAGATGGAAGTCGATAAAAAGGGATGTCCGGTTAAACTATCTGCAACCGAATATAAAATATTAAAATATTTTGTTGAACATGAGGGTGAAGTTATAACGCGGGATAAATTTCTGGATGATGTATGGGGATATGATGCTTTCCCTACGACCCGGACAGTTGACAATTATATCCTCTCAATCCGTAAAAAGATTGAGGATGATCCTTCATCCCCCGAACACATTGTAACCGTTCATACAGCCGGCTACAAATTTATAAAATAACTCATATCTCCGGCATTAAATCAATTTACAGATTCAGTGCCGAAGATAGAAGTTTAAATAGTCTCAGCGTTTTTTGCCGTATCGTTTTAGCTATTCAAAATCTGTTGTTATTTCAGGAGACTCATTTTTATCATTTTAGTAAAACCTCCCGATTCTATCCTTGCTATATATACACCTGATGTTATTTTGGAAGCATCAAAATTCACTTCATAATGACCGGCAGATTTAAACTCATTTACCAGGGTTTTGATCTTCTGGCCAAGCGAATTATATATTGTAAGGGTGACGGGAGCATCGTTACCGATATTATATTCAATAGTTGTAGAGGGATTAAACGGATTCGGATAATTCTGCTCAAGCGAGAATCGAGCCGGAGCATCAAAAGTTATTTCTATAGGATCATAAATCTTCTGAGTTCCATCAAAATCCTGTTGAATTAATCGATAATATGAACTTCCATTCAGTGGGTTTTTATCAGAATATAAGTAAGAATGTAGTTTAGTTGTAGTCCCATAACCAGTTGAAAAACCAATCGTTACCCAGGATTGCCTATCTATCGATCTCTGTATTTCAAATCCCTTATTATTAGTCTCGGTGGCTGTTTTCCAGGATAATTCAACGTATGCTCCGGATATTTTTCCGGTGAAAGAGTTTAATTCTACAGGTACATTATCGGGAAGGAAATCCAGCACATACAGTCCGGTACTTATATCTGAAATAATAACATTTCCTGATGGAAAAAACGGGTAGCATCCCCAGGCTCCTTCATAAGTGCCTGTAGTTGACGGATAGGTATCGTATCTTCCCACATAGACCGGACTTGTCGGATCTGATACATCAAGGCATACAAATCCATCCTTATAATACGACATATATGCATACTGACCGCGAATGAATACATTATGAGTTGGTGTGTTTTCCGGCATCTGCCAGGTGGGAACAACTAAATCCCAGGTAGATCTGTCCTGCAAATCCCATACTGTCACATCGCGTACATTAAATTCTTCGCATGCTACAAAATATCTTTTATCTTCAGTCAGCCAGCCGCTATGGGCATAAATTCCGGGCAGGGCAACGCTTTGACTGACCAGTTGAGGATTGGATTTATCCGAGACATTAATTACATCATATGTATCTTCTGATGATGCATAAATTGTATCATCATATACATAGACATCGTGCACATATCCGCTTGATGAATAATATGCGGTCTGTACAGGATTTTCGGGATCTGATAGATCCAGGATATGTATTCCGCTTCCATTATTTGCTCCCACCACATAAGCATATCCATCGGCTATAAATAGATTATGAGCCGTTGTAAAGTATGAAGTATTATTTCCTATAAAAGTTACGCCGCCGGGCAGGTTTGCCAGGTCAACTATCTGAAGTCCGCTTCCTCCTTCTGAAACCATATACATGTAATGACCATGTGTCTTGATATCGCGCCATATTGATCCGGGTCCTGTAACAAAGGCGGCTTCAACGGGGTTAGAAGGATCGGTAATGTCGATTACAGAAGTGCCTGTATTAACGCCAAGAAGGGCATATTCGCGGCCGTTTTGATCAGTATAGCCCCAGATATCATTGTACCCGGCCGAATGATACTGATCAAGGTTGCTCAAAAGATCGGTATTCAGCTGCTGAGCATTCAGAAAATTTCCTGTGTACACCAGCATAAAGAGTAATATAACTTTTTTCATTAGATCTCCGGTAGATTATTTTAACAGAATTAATTTAATTGTTTTTATCGAAGCATTATTACCTGCTGTCAGAAGGTAAATTCCTGTGGCAGCGGGAATATTATTTTTATTTTTTCCGTCCCAGTGAAACTGGTGAATTCCTTTTGTCAGAGTGCCGTCAAAGATAGTAGTGACGTCTCTCCCGAGGATATCAAAAATCCTTATGGAATAATGAGCCTGCCTACCTGCCTCAAATCTGATCTCTGATTCAGAATTAAAAGGATTAGGATAAGCAGAAACCAAAAAGAAATCTTCGATTTGATCTCGTTTAATATCTGTAATACCTGTCACGGTCTGGTTCCTGTAAAGATACAGACCTCCTTTCAAATTACCAACAAAAAAATCCTGATCTGTGTCATAATCGATATCTACAAAAAATGGAAACGCATCGGCACCAAAATCCTGTTCGATGTATTTATTAGTAACCAATGTCCACAAAGGGTGGACATTGGTGCCGTCATTTCTGTAATAATAAACGAATCCATCACGGTTACCCGTAAAAAAATCATAATCTCCGTCATTGTCATAATCAAGAAAGAATGGGGCGCTGTTGTCTCCTACATCTATAATGGGAGAACCGGGATCAGAAGGATTCAGCCTGTGAATAAATGATGTATCTGCGGCAAACTGATAAGATTGCACAGAACCTGTATTTTTATAGAAATAAAACTTCCCGTTAAAAGCTCCAACCGCAAGGTCCGGGTCACCATCATTATCATAATCAAAGATAAATGGCCTGGCATATACGCCTACATCAATATTGTTTCCAAGGTTGTCCTTCAATTTTCCACTAAGCTTAAATGAAGGTGAAGAGGGGGTTCCGGTATTAAGGTAGAGAGAGAGAGTTCCGTCGAAGTTTCCTATAAGCAGATCAGGATCATTATCTCCATCGAGATCTGCCGCTGCAGGACTGACGGAGAGTTCACCCTGGATGCCCGAATACAACGAATCAACGAGTAAGTATGCCGGCATTGTTCTGCTGCCTGTATTTTGAAAATAGTATAATGTTCCATCAGGATTTTTTGTAGAACCCAGCAGGAGATCAAAGTCGCCGTCATTATCAAGATCGGTAAAATAAGGTGCACTGTCATTTCCCACATCAAGGGTTTTAAGATAGTTCTCCGTCACTTTATGGAAATCGCTAGCGCCTGCATTACCGTCATTTCTGTAAAACATAAGTGACTGCGGAACAGTAGGGTCATAAAGAACCGAAACAAATAAATCCTGATCCCCGTCATTGTCTATGTCAACGAACCGGGGCATATTGAACCCACTGGTAAAAACGCTGTCCTGGTTGTGGGGATACCTGTTATAAACCACCTGCATATCGGGCACGGCAGGAGTTCCGGTATTTTGAATGAAGTAAAGGCTCCGACTGAAAAAGTCACCCCAGAATAAATCGAGATCCCCGTCATTATCGATATCCGCAAAATCAAGGGAACTTGCTCCATGTCTGAAATCATCCCGTTTTCCGCCGCTTATGATAATTATTCCCTGCCACTGATTAGTTATAAATTTAAAATTAAAACCTGAAGGCGTGCCTATATTCTCATAAAAATTAAGTGTGCCGACTGAGTTGCCTGAGATAAAATCTTTGTCACCGTCGTCATCTATATCTGCAAAAACAGGATTACATCCAAATTCACTATAGATTGGTTCCCCGTTATTATCTTTAAGTGTATCCTGTTCGGTTACAAAATGGGGAAGGGATGGTGTTCCTGTATTTCTCCTGAACTCAATAAACGCACCGTTCGCACCAGTAAATAAGTCGAAATCATTATCACCATCGATGTCGACAAGATAGAACCAGTCATTGAAAAACAATCCCGGTATAGTATCAAGCGACAGTTCAAAATGAGGATCTGCAGCATTTCCCGTATTTTCATACCAGCCATAAGTTCCATCACTATCAAGATAAAAAATATCATAGTCGCCGTCATTATCCAGGTCGACAAACTGGTGTTCCAGATTGTTCGTTCCGCCCGAAAAAATATTTACCAGGCTTCCCTGTGAATCACTGAAGGGAATGGAATTTAATTCACGCTTTAACGTCTGGGAGTATCCCACTCCCACTGTGATAAACAATAAGATTAAAATTTTCATTAAATGCCGATTTGGTACAGACATGTATCCCCGATAATCTTAAAAGGTTCACTTTTAAAATTAGCGGTGTCTTTTAATTTTGTTTGTATGGATCGCTCGATAAACAAAAAACTGTCATCGGCAAGGTATCTATTTGTTAGAATATTTTCAACCGTCTTATAGATATCGTCTTTAAAGAAAGGCGGATCAGCGATGATCAAATCGTAATATTTATGGTTGGAAAGGGAGGTGAACTTCACCGCCTCCATTCTGTATATTTTGCTTTTAATGCCAAGGTTCAGCGAATCGATATTTTCCTGCAGGTTTTTAGAAATAGCATAATTCTTTTCTACAAAATCTACAGAAGCTGCGCCGCGGCTAAGACATTCGAGGCCAAGCGAACCCGATCCCGAATAAAGGTCTAATACTTTTATGTCTTCGAATGAAATCCTGTTATTCAGCAAGTTAAATAAGGTCTCCCTGACGCGGTCTGTGGTCGGCCTTATTAATTTTGAATCCGGGACTTTTATCAATCTGCCTTTAAATTCACCGGATATAATTCTCATTCTCATAAAGCAAATACTTTCTAAAGGGTGTTAAGGTCAAGCAACAAGCGGCTTATAGATAAATAATTATTAGTATAATTAATATATTATGATTTTTACTTCTATTATCAAATATAAGAGGGCAGGGATTCAAAGCCAGTGCAGGAAGCGAACTTCTCTCAGGCTAATCTTAAGGCTATCCCGGCCGAAGAGGAGAAAGAATTGAACTTCTCGGAGAAATACCTGTTCTCAAATAACCTGGGATTAGGTTTGATTTTTGCGAGAGGATTAAAATGG
>DATFVA010000509.1:0-2321 GCA_035260565.1 Ignavibacteriaceae bacterium
GAAATAAGATTCTTTTTAGTCCATTTATTAAACCATTTTGTTTTTAGTTTTAGCATAAGCTAATATATCACATTGTGATACATTAAATCAAGTCATCTCCTTTATTATTTTTTGATATACAGCCTAACGAACCGCAATTAAGTTGCAGCCCATAACTAGAAACTTTTATTTATTACCTCTGCCGAAGATTAAGCAAACTGTGCTTAACTTTCCGTTTACGACAAGCACAGTTTGCAACTAAATTATTAGAGCACTTCTGTTGAACAAGATACTTTATGCGGATCATCTACTTCAAAATTCTCTAAAAAGCCGAATGCGTAAAATGCTGTCAACTTAAATTGCATTGATATTTCCAATAAGTAAAAAGTTAAATTTAGCATTACCAATTAACTTTAACTTAGGAGGTATCAAATGTATTACACTGGAATTGATCTTCACAAATTTACTTCTTTTTTAACTACTGTTGAACCTGATGGTAATGTCGTTAAAAAAGATAATTTTAAAAATCTTCCTCAGAACTTCATTCAGTATTTCTCCTCTATCCCCGGTCAACATATCACCACTGTTGAATCTACTATGTCCTGGTATTGGTTAAGTGATCTCCTTGATTCTATTAACATCCCTTTGATTCTTGCTCACGCTAAATATGTTAAGGCTATTGCTTATGCTAAAGTTAAAACTGATAAAGTTGATTCTCTTACTCTTGCTCAGCTTCTTAGAATGAACTATATTCCTGTAGCACATAAAATTTCTAACCAACACCGCTTCCTTCGCGATGCCCTCAGAGCAAGACTTAAAATTGTTCAGCGACATACTTCCGTAACCAATTCTATGCACCTGATTCTTGCTAAATTTAACTTCGATTCTCCTACTCAACTTGACCGAATACCCAAATTCCAATATGAGCAATTATCTGAACTGCAAACTCTTCTCAATGAACAAATCATTGATATTGAAAAACAGCTCCATCCATCCCTTATTCCTAATGATGATATTCAAAGACTACTTTGGATCCCTGGAATCGGTATAATCAATGCCTTTTCTATTCTACTGGAAGTTGATGATATTAACCGCTTCCCTGACCTTAAGAATTTCTTCTCTTACTCAAGACTTACACCTTCTGCACGGAATTCTGCTGGTAAATCCAAGCAGAGGGCTTCTAAAGATGGTAATAAATATCTTAAAGTCGCTTTCTCTGAGGCTGCCATTCGGGCTATCCAGTATTATCCTGTTATTCGTAAGTACCATACCTCCCTGCTTAGAAGAAAAAATAAATTCATTGCTAAAACTATTATTGCTAAAGAAATTGCCCGGATCGTCTTTTTTGTCCTAAAATATAAATCTGACTTTAATAACAAATTTAAAGGTCAAGAACTTATTCATAGAAAGTCTTTACAATGGCCGCGCATTACAAGCCCCGGTGCCTAACTGATTGGCTCTTAACAGCTTAATCGTTTGCATTGATTGGGTAGTAATGCGCCTGCCTATTATATATCTGGAATTGTATTGTCTTTTCAATACATCTTCAAGTTTTCTTGAAGAAAGTCCCGAAAGATGTTTGGTTGCCATAGTGTGCCTTACAGATATTTTGGCAGTCTTGGTTGTTTAAGGTTAAATGATAGATTGCTATAGCTTATAGAAGTTGTGATTTACTTTTTTTTTACAAAACTTTTTTTGTCAGGACAGCTATTGCCTATTGACTTTTTACTTATTAAAGATGTTAGGCTGACCTTTTTTTATGAATTAATTTTTTTTATAAACTTTATTTTTTTATTCTATTATTTTTTATATCGTCGTTTCTAAAATATTTTATCTTTTTCTTCACCGTGAACAATTTCGATATTTGCAATTAATGACTTTGTAATCGTTATCTTAATTTTTTGATAATTTAATAATACCAAAATTTTAAATAGTATTTACAAACTGAAGTTAACCGAGTTGTTCAAATGCTTAATAACTACAAATGATTACATAAAACGTAGCAGTAATATTTTAGATAAATCTTTTTCCTTCGAGAAACTTTACTTTTATATTGAGTCCTTTTACAGCCTAACGAACCGCAATTAAGTTGCAGCCCAAAACAAGAAACTTTTATTTATTACTTCTGCCGAAGATTAAGCAAACTGTGCTTAGCTTTCCGTTCACGACAAGCACAGTTTGCAAGACTATTAATTTTAATTTGACTATGTTGAACAAGATACTTTAAGCGGATCATCTACTTTAAAAATCTCTAAAAAACCGAATGCGTAAAATGCTGTCAACTTAAATTGCATTGTTATGTGCCCTTACCAGATAACTTTTTTATTTTTAATTTTAGTTTT
>DATFVA010000510.1:0-3062 GCA_035260565.1 Ignavibacteriaceae bacterium
TTAGTGGTATAAACATAAACCCGAGCCCGAATCCCCGGATAATTAAAGGAACCATGAGAGTCCAGCTCTCGGTGTCGAGCGATAAATCCTTGTAGAGATACATACTGAGGAACGTAAGCACGATGCCTATAAAGATCGGGATCTTGGGGTTTAATTTGTCTGTCATCCAGCCTGCAACAGGCGACATAAAAGCCATGATAATACCGACAGGAAGGAATAATATGCCCGTCTGCAATGCAGTATAACCAAGTGAATTCTGAAGGTAAAGAGGCAGAAGAAAAGAATTCCCGAAGAAAGCCAGACCGAAGATAAACAGCATAATATTTGCCATTCCGAAATTCCTGTTCTTGAGAATACGCAGATCGATAATCGGATGCTGAACAGTAAGTTCTGCTGCAAGAAAGACCACAAAACTTACAAACGCAATCCCGAAACAGGTAAGTATAAAACCGGAAGTCCATCCCCCCGTATTCCACGAAGCATTTCCGTCGGATAAAGCCAGCAAAAGGAACACGAGAAAGGTGGTCATAGAAATAAAACCGGTAAAATCAAACGAACGGGCGCTTTCTGTTTTATATTCTCTTAGAATAACAAGCGTTGCAAGCATTGCAAAAATTCCGATAGGGACATTCACGTCAAACATTGCATGCCAGCTGAAAGTATCTATGAGATATCCGCCAAGCAAGGGACCAAGGGATACTGAAGAAGATGATGCGATGCCCCAGAAACCAAGAGCCATCCCTCTTTTCTCAGGGGGAAATTCGTGGGTGATTATAGACATTCCTACAGGCATAATAAAGCCGGCACCTGCACCCTGGATTACCCTGAAAAGTATCAGCATATTCTCATTTGACGAAAGACTGCAGAACAAAGAGCCGAAAGTAAAAAGGAACAGCCCTAATAAATATGAACGCTTATGACCCCAGTGATCTGCAATCCACCCCGATGAAGGCAGAACTACCGCGAACACAAGAAGGTAGGCAGTTAATACCCATTCTATCTTATCTACGCTGGTGCCGAACGCCGACATCATTTTAGTCAAGCCGACATTTACTATGGTTGCATCAAGTACAGCCATAAAGGTGCCGATCATAATATTTGCAAGGACGAACCAGCGGTATGACGGATGATCCTGAAGTTTATTATCAAATATTCCGGCCATTACTTTTCGACCTTAATCTTAACCTCAACAGACATCCCCGGCAGAAGTTTTAATGAATTATCGTTAGCCGTTTCTGTATGAATCGATATTTTAATAGGAATCCGCTGTGTAATTTTGGTAAAATTTCCTGCTGCATTTGAAGGCGGAATAAGTGCAAATTGCGAGGCGGTATTGGTGCCTATCTGCATAACTTTGCCTGAAAATTTATGATCAGGATAGGAGTCGACATTTATCTCTACGTCCTCGCCTTCTTTGATGGATGCAAGATCGGTTTCCTGGAGATCGGCTGTCACCCATAGACTGTCGAGATTATAAATTGAAAAGATAGGCTGACCCGGCTGAACAATATCACCGGCCATGACCCATCTTTTTGCAACGACTCCATTCATAGGCGAATATATCTCTGTATTTGAAAGCTGCGTGCTTATCACATTCAACTGGGCATTTGCTGTTCCGATTTTTGTTTGGGCAATGTTATATTCAGCCTGTGCAGCAGCAAGAGCGCTTTGTGAATGTTCGTACTGCTCTTTGGGAATTATCTTACTTTCATACTGCTGTTTTGCCCTTTCAAAATCCTGCTCAGCCTTATTTAAATTAACCTTTGCAAGCTGAATATTATCCTTTGCAAGATAAAGTGCTGACGATGCCTGGTCTCTCTGGGCAATTAAATCCTTAGAATCAAGTTCCACCAAAAGTTCGCCTGTAGTTACCTTATCACCCTCATCCGCTGAGAGCGATGTAATCCTTCCCAGCATTTTCGAAGCCAGAGATAGTTTATTCCCATCGATAAATGCATCATCAGTTGATACATATCCCAGCTGACCCTTATACCATAACCAGAAAATAATTCCTGCAATGACGATGATAAAAAAGGGTATCCAGATCCTTTTCTGTTTCAGCATTGAACCGGATTTTTTTTGATTTCCATTAACATCTTCACCGTTCATAGGCGTTTTACCCGATCCTGCTTTTGGTTGTTCTATTTCGGTGTTTACTGCCATTAATCTTATGCTCCTTAATTAATTTCATTTTATGCTTTTATTCCTTTTATAAAAATTTCCGTAAAGATCAGCATCTCTTCTTTCAGTTCGTCATAATTTTCTTTTTCCATCCTGTTATCCTTAATAAATTTTATAATTCTCAGGCGGAGTCCCTGGAGGAGGTGAAGAAAGGTTCTAGTTGTGCCGGGTTTAAGTTTCTTATCAAACTCGCCATTGGCTTTACCTTCATCCAGGATCTTCTGCAGAAGTGCCATTTCCTTATGTTCAAAGTCTTCAAACAATTCCTTAAACATCAGCTTGATTTCTACGAAAGTGTGCACATTCAGGGTGCTGAGGTTAACCAGTTCGTGAAAAAATTCAAGTCTTTTTATCACATAATTTCTGAGTTTGTTCTCAGCAGTTATCTTCCTGCAGAATAGTTTTTCTATCTCTTCAACAAAAAGGTTCTGTTCCTTATTTATTACGGATTTGAAGAGTTCTTCTTTTGTAGGGAAATAATAATAAAGCGAGGCTTTTCCCATCCCTACATCAGAAGATATTTCGTCCATTGTTACTTTTGAAAATCCATAATGAGCGAACCTGTTTCGGGCAGCTTCAAGGATTTCCTTCTCTTTAAGGTTATTTTCATTCATTTTATTCGACTAATTTACTTGAACGGTCGAAAACTTAAATAAATATTTAACAATAGGCAAGTAATTAAAAGCGGGATTGTGATGGAGAGCAAGGGAGGGGAAGCAGGCGGTAAAATCAGAGGTCAGAGGTCAGAAGTCAGAGGTCGGAAGTCAGAAGTCAGAGGTCAGAAGTCAGAGGTCAGAAGTCAGAGGTCGGAAGTCGGAGGTCAGAAGTCAGAAGTCAGAAGTCAGAAATCAGAGGTCAGAAGTCAGAGGTCAGAAATCAGA
>DATFVA010000511.1:0-5121 GCA_035260565.1 Ignavibacteriaceae bacterium
GACCTGCTTAAATTTTCTGTCAGCCTGCTTGAAGGAAAATTGATAAAACCGGAATATCTTGACTCTATGCTTGTGCCGGCTAAACTGAAAAACGGCGTGAGGATTAATTATGGCCTCGGTTTTACTCTCGGTACAGATAACTCAGGCAGAAAATATTTCGCGCATGAAGGCTACAGCGGGTCTTCTCTGCTTATAATTTATCCCGCTGAAAAATTGGCTGCAGTTGACCTGATAAATATCAGGGACAGGAATAACGGTACTGCGGCATTTGACCTTGCTTCTATCGTTCTGGATAAAAAGATGATCCATCCTCTGGCTCAATTGCCTGATCGGCTTATGGAGGTATTTCTCTCCACAGGAATTGATTCTGTTATTACTGTATATAAAGCAATTACTGCAGATTCCTCTTCCGAATTTGACAAATCATTAAATGAAACCCTCCTGTTCGGATATGATCTTCTGAATATAAACAGATCGACCGATGCTGTAAAATATTTTAAATTCGTTGTTAGCCGGTTCCCGGACCAGGCAAAATCGTTAATCGGTCTTGCCGATGCATATTATAAAGATGGGAATATCGGCCTGGCACTCCGATACTTCAGGCTTGCCTTCCGAATTGAGCGGACAAATGTTTACGCCCTCAGTATGATACGCCGGATCACCGGATCAAAGTGACCTGAGTTAAACCTGAAATTATTTCCTTGCATTACTGAACTTTAGTATACAAATTAGGGTTTAGAGCTTAACAACAATAAAATACTATGATCGGACACAGATTTACGGAATTTATTCCGGGAAGCAGCGGTGAGAACCGTTTTGAGGATCTTCTAAAGATATTCCTTCAGTTATTAACCATCACATCAGGTAATGTAACTGAAGCACTCAACTGGATGAATGAGCTTGATAAGAAATACAACCTGACCGATAATAACTACGGCATGGGAGATTTTATCAATGAGCTGCAGGATAAAAATTACATAGAGGAGGATACGGATACTAATGTCTTTGTTATTACAGCAAAGAGCGAACAGTCGATCCGCAAACAATCGCTCGAGGAAATTTTCGGCAAACTTAAAAAATCAAAACGCGGGAATCACCGCACACCTTATTCCGGCAGCGGCGATGAACTGACTTCCGATAGACGTGAATTTAATTTCGGCGATACGATGGATCAGATTGATGTTACTAATTCAATTAAAAATTCACAGATCAATCATGGTATTGACGATTTCAAATTAACAGAGGATGACCTTGAGGTTGAGGAGAAGGATTTTAAAGCTCTCACTTCCACCGTGCTGATGATCGATATTTCACACTCGATGATCCTGTACGGTGAGGACAGAATAACACCTGCCAAGAAAGTTGCTATGGCTCTTTCTGAGTTGATCACAACCAAATACCCTAAGGATACCCTTGACATTATAGTGTTCGGAAATGATGCCTGGCCAATAGCAATTAAGGACCTCCCCTTCCTCCAGGTGGGACCTTATCATACCAATACTGTTGCGGGAATTGATCTCGCACTTAATATTCTGAGACGTAGAAAAACATCGAATAAACAGATATTTATGATCACGGACGGCAAGCCGACCTGCCTGAAAGAAGGCGCCCGTTATTATAAAAACAGTTTTGGTCTCGATAGGAAGATCGTAAATAAAACGCTCGACCAGGCAGCCAGGTGCAGGAAGCTCGGCATCTCTATCACCACTTTTATGATTGCCCGCGATCCGTATCTTCAGCAGTTCGTCAGGGAATTCACATCCACAAATAAGGGGCGCGCTTTCTACAGTAGTCTCACAGGACTAGGAGAATATATTTTTGAAGATTATATAAGGAACCGGAGACGCAGAATGAGGTAATTTTCTGCATTCTTTCCAAAACTTAAAGGAGATTTAATGGATTTAGTTTCAATGTCTACGCTGGGCGAATTGAAAAACAGCGGTTACAAAACCAGGTCGATAAAAAATGAACTCAGAGAAAACCTGATCTGCGCACTGCAGAAAGGCGAAAACCCTTTTAATGGGATAATAGGATATGAGGAAACTGTAATACCCGATATCCAGACGGCAATACTATCACGTCACAATATCATCCTGCTTGGATTACGAGGACAGGCTAAGACTAAGATTGCACGATTATTAATCAATTTACTGGATGAATATATACCTATAGTTAAGGGAAGCGATCTGAATGAAGATCCGTTTCACCCTATATCTAAGGTTACGCATGAACTGATTAAGAATGAAGGTGACGGAACTAAAATTGAATGGCTGCATCGTTCTGAAAGATATGCGGAAAAACTGGCTACCCCGGATGTGTCCGTTGCCGATCTCATCGGTGATGTCGATCCTATAAAAGCTGCTGCATTGAAACTCCCCTACTCCGATGAAAGAGTGATCCACTTCGGCTTAATCCCGAGATCCCACAGAAGTATTTTCGTTATAAATGAATTACCCGATCTCCAGGCAAGGATACAGGTTGCACTTTTTAATATCCTGCAGGAAAATGATATTCAGATTCGCGGGTTTAAGGTACGCCTGCCGCTCGATATTCAGTTTGTCTTTACTGCCAATCCTGAGGACTATACAAACCGCGGATCTATTGTTACTCCCCTGAAAGACAGAATCGACAGCCAGATACTCACCCATTACCCGAAATCGATACAGGTCTCCAGATCAATTACAGAACAGGAAGCAAGATCTTCTGAAGATCAGAAAACACTTGTGCTTATACACGACCTGTTAAAGGATCTCATCGAACAAATCGCATTTGAAGCCCGCCAGAGTGAATACATAGATGCAAAGAGCGGGGTATCAGCACGGTTGACAATATCAGCTTATGAGAACCTGGTCAGCACGGCTGAAAGAAGAGCAATCATAAATAAAGAAGCGGGAACTTTTGCCAGAGTGTCCGATCTTTACGGCGTTATCCCTTCAATTACCGGTAAGATAGAACTGGTTTATGAAGGTGAACAGGAAGGTCCGTCAAAAGTAGCCCATATTCTTATAAGTAAAGCATTAAGGGATACCTTTGCCGAATATTTCCCTACCCCTGATAAATTGAAGAAAGCTCAGGATACGAATATTTACCAGGAAATAACAAACTGGTTTAATAAAGGAAATTTCGTCGATATACTGAACAATCTTAATGAAAAAGAATATGAACTGACTCTCAATAAGGTGCCGGGACTTTCGGACATCGTGAAGAAGTATTTTCCAAAAACCGATAAGAAGAATCATCTTCTCTTAATGGAGTTTGTTCTGCATGGTTTAACTGAATATTCATTATTGAGCAAGTTCAGAATGGAAACAGGCGTGCAGTTTAAAGACATGCTTAGCTCGATGTTCACAATGTCATCTGAGGATGAAAATGATGAGTCTGACAATGACACTGATTTTTACCGTTAGAGGCTATGCAGTAACCTCCTTTATGATGTTCTTTTATTTTAACATCACCTGCCTGCCGGCCTCCGTACGACATACCGATTGGCAGGTTCATAAAGTTAATTTATTTCAAAAGAGGTCGACTAAAAGGTAATATTCAATTTGAAAAGCTGCGGGGTTCTATTTTAATCTGTGTGCCATTTTTGATTAATAATTACTTTTTAATCAACTCTCTGCATGCCTTTCTTAGTAATAAATCATCCGCATTTTTTCATCACTCCATTTTTACTTAACTTCGGCTGAATGAATAAAATCATTTAGTATGAAAGAAACTTCCCGGAAAAAAATTATTATAGTGGGACCGGCTTATCCCTACCGGGGCGGTCCGTCCACTTATGTTTCCTACCTTTACCGGACACTAAGCACCAGGTTCGATGTAAAAGTAATTAATTACAAATTGCTCTACCCTGATTTCCTTTTCCCAGGAATTACTCAATTTGATCAGAGCAAGTCAACTTCATTGAGAGTTCCCAGTGAAAGACTAATAAATTCCATTTCACCGGTCAACTGGATCAAAACCGCCTCACGGATTAAAAAGGAAAAGGCCGACCTGGTAGTATTCGATTGGTGGCAGCCGTTCTTCGGCCCCTGCCACTATACAATTTCTCTCTTCTTGAAAATCCGGTATAAAGGAAGAATTTTATTTATTACTGAAAATTTCATATCACATGAATCAAGGTTCATCGATAGCTTCCTCACCAGACTTGGATTAAGCAATGCGGACATTTTTCTCGCTCTTTCCGATGTTGTTTACTCGGAATTGAAAAAGATTGCAGGCAGAAGAAAAATATACCGCTCCGCCTTGCCTCCATTCGATTGTTATGTAGCCGATAACAACTTTGACAGGGAAAATAGCCGCAGGGAACTCAATCTCCAGGCTAATGATAAGGTACTTCTCTTTTTCGGATATGTAAGGAAATATAAGGGTTTGGATTTACTGATTGCAGCTATGCCGCAGGCACTTAAAAAGCTCCCTGATCTTAAACTCTTTATCGTTGGTGAATTTTATGATAAGGTTTCATCATATCTGGATCAGATCGAAAATCTGGGACTACAAAACACTGTTACGTTATTAAACAGGTTCGTCCCTAATGAGGAAGTCGGTAAGTATTATACAGCATCCGATGCAGTGGTACTTCCGTACCGGAGTGCTACCCAGAGTGCCGTACTGAATGTTTCCTATAGTTTCAGAAAACCTGTTATTGCCGCCAATGTAGGCGGACTCGGTGAGTTCATCAAAGATAATTATACAGGAATTATTGTCGAACCCGGAAGCCCTGAAGAGATCTCAAAAGGAATAATCAGGTTCTTTGAATCGGAAAAGGGAATTGACTTCAAGTCGAATATCGAGGAATATCTTTCCTCCAGCGACTTCAACAAACTGCCGGAGTTATTCGAAAAAATAATCAATGAAGCAGAAGGACAACAAATCCGGGAAACTTAAGTACGCCGTTCGCCTCATTGGTCAACCACCCTTATTACCCAGCCCAATATATCAGTCCAAGTTCAAAAGGATTTATAAGAAGCGGATGTTTAGGCAGCACTCTTATTGTAAATCCCTGCTGACCGGATCTCCTTGTAGTGATACTTCCCGTAAACTTAAACTGGCCGTCTTTCGATTTGCGTGATTCTGATTTAAGAATAATGGTCTCATTGTATTCCGGATTGTCCTGGTGAT
>DATFVA010000512.1:0-7236 GCA_035260565.1 Ignavibacteriaceae bacterium
TGCTTTTCTTTATGGTTACCACGACACTTAGAGAAGTAGATGTTCTGGTAGATTTTAAATTACCGGAAGCAAAAGCAATAGAGAAGATTGAGAACAAACGTCTCATCTCTTATATCTGGGTCGGTAAAAGCGGAAGAATTCAGATAAACGACAGTATTGTAAAGCTGGAGGAAGTTGAACCGATTATGTACGCCAAGAGGCAGGAACTGCCGAACGTTATAGTTTCTCTGAGGATTGATAAAGGAACTGATATGGGACTGGTTACAGATATTCAGCAGGAACTTCGAAAGGCATTCTGTTTGCGAATAAACTATTCAGCGAACATCAAGATCTGATTTATCTGATATAATTATTTGATTTGAGGCAGGCTGGTTTTATTACTACCTGCCTTTTTTTTAATTTTAGAGGCGGTTATGAGTTTAACTGAAAGAATTAACCAGGATCTTAAAAATTCAATGAAAGCAGGGGATAAGCTGAGAACTGAGACAATCCGTTCAATAAGAGCATTAATCCTCGAGTTCGAGAAAAGCGGTTCAGGCAAAGAACTAAATAGTGAAGAAGAACTAAAACTGCTTACCGGCGCCGCAAAAAAGCGAAAAGATTCGATTGAGCAGTTTAGAAATGCCGGAAGGGAAGACCTTGCCGTAAAAGAGGAAAATGAACTTGAGATACTCCAGTCGTACCTGCCCAAACAGCTTTCACCTGACGAAATAAAAAACGAGATAGAACGTATTGCAAAAGAAATTAATGCTGTTTCGAAAGATGATTTTCCAAAACTGATGCCCGCAGCGATGAAAGAACTTAAAGGAAAGGCAGACGGGAAGGAAGTCCGGGCGATGGTTGAAGAATACCTGGGGAAGTAATTGAACCTAGTCGATCTGATAATTATTGTTATTGTACTTATCGGTTTTATCCTTGGCTATAAAGATGGATTTGTTAGGAAAATTATAGGGTTTACCGGTTTTGTATTAGCCGTGATCTTTTCAATAACTTTTGCGGGTGGACTTGGAAAGTTGATGGAAAATGCCCTGGGTATTGAATATTACCTATCTGAAATAATAGCCGGTGCAATTATTTTTATAGGAATAATAATACTATTTGCGGTTTTGAAAAGGGTAGTTCATCCATTTGACAAAGTCAACAGCCTTGTTAACCAGATTATAGGGGGGGCTGTAGGGATGATACAGATCCTGTTTTTTTTAAGCGCCGCTCTTTATATATTAAATGTATTCGGTGTTCCGTCGAAAGCTGCAAAACAGAATTCACTGGTATATGATCCGGTTTATAATATTATCCCGGCGACAATAACTTTGCTGAGTAATTATACTCCGGATGCCAAAAAAAGGATTAAGGATTATATAAATGATAAAGATACGCTAAATGATTGATCAGCTGATCCTTGACAAATTAGAATTTCAGAAAATACTTCAGTTTATTACCCGGTATTCGGTTACGGAATTAGGAAAACAGAAGGTAAGTGAGCTTAAGCCTCTGACAAATATCAGCCTGGTCAGGATGGAAGGGGAATATGTAAGCCAGGCAAAGGGAATTTTAATTCAACAAAATACACCACCACTTGAATTCATTCCGAATATCCATGCTGCATTATCTCAGAGCAGAATTGAAGGTGCGGTTCTTGATGGTAAAAAAATACTTGAAACCCTCAGGCTTGCTACAATATCACGAAACATCTACCAGTTTCTAAAAAATTACGCTGATATAGCCCCTGATCTGCATAAGCTGTCAGGCTCATTATTCGTTGACAAAGTTTTTGAGCATCATATAACAAAAATCATAAATGAGAACGGCGAAGTTAAAGATAATGCCAGTCCCAAACTTGCAGAGATTAAAAGGGAAATTAATAATAAACGGGACGAATTAATCAAATCAGTCAACAAACTGGTAAAAACCTTATCTGAGAATGATATTGTAAGAGAGGATTACCTTACATTAAGGGACGGCCGCATAGTTATACCTGTAAAAGCCGAACATAAGAGACATATAAAAGGATTTATTCATTCAGAATCTTCGACCGGTCAGACTGTTTATATAGAACCCGAAGAAACACTGGAACTTAATAATGATATCATCTCTCTTTCCTTTGCAGAGAAAAGGGAGATTGAAAGATTATTAAAAGAACTGACGAAGCTGATAGGAAAAGAGAGTGCCGGACTAAAAACCGCGCTTGATACAATTGGAGAAATCGATACCATTTTTGCCAGGGCGAATTATTCTATAGAAATAATAGGTTCATTTCCGCAAATGGAAAATGATAAACCATTCTTTATTTCACGGGGTAAACATCCAATACTTTTAAAGCGTCTGGGAAGAGAGGAAACTGTTCCGCTTAACCTGTCAGTTGAGGATCAAAAAGTAATTGTGATCACAGGACCCAATGCCGGTGGTAAAACTGTAGTATTGAAAACAATCGGTATATTATCTCTAATGGTTCAGGCTGGAATTCATATTCCTGTGGACCCCGATTCCAACTATCATTTCTTTGATAACATACTTGTCGATATAGGCGACGAACAATCGATCGAAGATGATCTTTCAACATTTAGTTCGCATCTTTCTAATATCAAAAACATTCTTCAGAAAGCCACTTCCGATTCTTTAATACTTCTAGACGAAATAGGAACAGGTACTGATCCATCTGAGGGATCGGCCCTCGCGTCGGCCGTATTACTAAAGCTGATGGAAAAAGGTTCAATTGTACTTGCGTCAACTCATCATGGCAGTCTCAAACTCTTCGCTAATGACGTTGGCGGATTCCAGAATGCTGCAATGGAATTTGACACAAGGAACCTGCGTCCCACATACTCCTTCAGACAGGGGATACCGGGATCAAGTTATGCATTTGAGATTGCGAGGCGCATTGGTTTTGATGAAGATTTTCTTGAAGAAGCAGGAGAACATCTGGATTCAGGAAAACACAACATTGAAAAATTCCTGGTCGATATTGAAAGTAAATCCCGCGAACTTGAAGAAAAGCTTAAAAGTTCGGAAATAGAAAATACCAGGCTGACGGGATTATCCAGCCTTTACAAAAAGAATATAGAGCAACTGAACAATGAAAAAAGAGATATATTAAAAAAGGCGAAAGCAGAAGCAGAGAATTACCTTAAGGGAGTAAATAAAAAGATTGAGGAAGTGATAAAATCTCTGAAAGAAACCAATGCGAGGAAAGATATTATCAAATCGTCGCAGCAGATTGTAAGAGATCTCAAAGAAAGAAATAAAGAATTATTTTCAGAAACAGTTGATAAAAAACAAGAAATATTTGATTTTGTACCTGGTGATTTTGTTGCGGTTCGTAATACTAACACAACCGGGACGTTAATTCAGCTTTCGCAGGATAAAAAGAAAGCAGTGGTGCTAAGCGGAAGTTTAAAGATGAAGATAAATACCGACGAGCTTATACCTGCAAAGAATGAAAAGAAAGCTGAATCAAATTATAGTTCTTACGCATTTGATACTGCCTCCCAGCAGGTGAGGATAGATATACGAGGAAAGAGAGCCGACCAGGCAGAATTTGAAGTGATAAAATTTTTAGACGGAGCTTATTCTTCAGGCCTTAACAGAGTAGAAATACTTCATGGAAAAGGCACTGGGGCTTTAAAAGAAATGATTCAGCGGATATTGAAGAGTTATGACAAAATAAATTCGTTCTATTTCGCTCCGATAGAAAACGGCGGTGACGGTATCACTATTGCTGAATTCAAATAGGTACTGTTTTGATTAAAAAGATACTTATTGCAAACAGGGGGGAGATCGCAGTTCGTGTTATAAGAGCATGCAAAGAGTCAGGAATCAAATCGGCAGCGGTTTATTCTGAAGCTGATAAAACATCACTTCATACACGCCTGGCGGATGAAGCCTACTTCATAGGACCTCCTCAATCTTCCGAATCATATCTTAATAAAGAAAAGATAATAAGAACAGCACTGGAGGCAGGAGCAGATGCAATCCATCCGGGCTACGGATTCTTCTCAGAGAATGCAGAATTTATCAAGATGGTGGAGGATTCAGGATTAATCTTTATAGGCCCTTCGTCATCATCGGTAGGATTGATGGGAAGTAAAACTGCTGCCAGACAGCTTATGTCAAAAAATAAAGTACCAATTGTGCCTGGAACAATCAAAGCAGTTTCTTCTATTAAAGAGGGGATAGCCGCTGCAGAAAAAATCACATTCCCGGTGCTTCTTAAAGCATCCTCAGGCGGAGGCGGCAAAGGGATGAGGAGAATAAATAGTCCCGCTGAATTTGAATCAGCTTTCGAATCAACGCAGAGAGAGGCATTAAAAGCCTTCGGAGATGATTCAATATATTTAGAAAAATTTATAGAAAATCCTAAACATATTGAAGTCCAGGTAATAGCAGACCAGCATGGAAATTATGCCCATCTGTTTGAAAGAGAATGTTCAATACAGAGAAGGCATCAGAAGATAATTGAAGAAGCGCCATCCTCTTTTATTGATCCTCAGACAAGGGAAAAGATAACGACTGCTGCAGTAAATGCTGCAAAGGCCTGCAATTATTACAATGCAGGCACCGTTGAGTTTTTAATGGACAGGAATAAGTCCTTTTATTTTCTTGAGATGAACACAAGGCTCCAGGTAGAACACCCGGTAACGGAATTAATAACCGGTATAGACCTGGTGAAAGAGCAGATCTCAATCGCCGAGGGAAACCGTTTATCCTTTAAGCAGGAAGACCTGAAGATAAGCGGTCACGCAATGGAAAGCAGAATTTACGCTGAAGATCCGGAGAATGATTTTCTTCCTTCAACAGGCAGGCTGCACGAATACCTTGCGCCGTCGGGTCCCGGTATAAGAGTAGACGAAGGGTTTGGGAGAGGATCGGAGATTTCAATTTATTATGATCCCCTTTTAGCAAAGCTTGTATGTTGGGCAAAGGACAGGGACAATGCGATTGAAAGGATGAAAAGAGCGCTTGGAGAATATAAGATATTCGGGGTAATATCGAACATCTCGTTTTTAAAGGAAATATTCAGTCACCCTAAATTTATTAATGGCGAGTTTGATATTAATTTTCTTGAAAAAGATTTTGAATTTTCATCGGCACATGATCCTGATATAATGGAAGCAGTTTCAATTTTTAGTGCCTACCTGAAAAACAGAAATCTTAACGCAAAAAACGGAAGCAAACAGAAAAACACTTCGGGCAACAACTGGATAAAGCAGCTTAATGAATGAATATGTCATAACAATCAATGACAAAAAAAGAAATGTGACCATCAGCGATAATTCTGAGGTTATAATTGATGATACTAAACATCATTACGAAGTTATTGAACTCGGCAGGAATGATTATGTGCTGAGAATCGACAACAGGACATATGAGATCTCAGCTCAAAAGAATGGTGCCGACGAGTACTCATTATTCATTAACGGAAATGCAATTGATGCGGTTGTCAGAACAGGACTCCAGGAAAGAGCATCCAGTCTCATTGAACAATCCCCGGAATTTAAACATAAAATGGAAGTTAAAGCTCCTATGCCGGGGATGATCCTGAAAATTAAAAAAAGTGAGGGGGAAACTGTGGAGAAAGGAGACTCAATCATTATTTTAGAGGCGATGAAAATGGAAAATGATATAAAATCACCTTTTTCCGGGGTAATAAAAGAAATTAAAGTTTCGGAGAACAATCCTGTAGATAAGGGAGCAATTCTTTTTTCAATGGAATAACCAAAGGCTTACCAGAATAACGTACAAACTAATAATAGGTGGAATCTTGAAAAAAATAATCAGCTTTATATTTATGATCTTCCTGTGCTTCAGTCAGATATTTGCAGGAGGATTCCAATTAAATGAACATGGAGCCAAAGCGATGGGTATGGGAGGAGCATTTACTGCTGTAGCCGACGATCCTTCTGCTGTTTACTGGAATGGTGCTGGTTTAACGCAATTATGGGGGGTAAATTTTTTACTAGGGGGAACGTTAATTTCACCTGCAGCATCATTTCGCGGGATTACTCCCCAGATAACTGAATACAAAACGCAGGATCAAAGTTTCTACCCACCTCACTTCTTCGGTTCCTATAGGATAAGTAAAGATTTTGCCGCAGGACTCGGATTTACCGTTCCGTTCGGCTTGGGTACGCAATGGGACGATGACTGGGCCGGAAGGTACCTAGCACTAAAAACCCAACTGATGGTTTTTACAATATCACCGGTAGTCGCATACCAGGTAACTAATGGATTATCTATCAGTGCGGCATTCGTTTATAGTTTCGCAAATGTTGAAATAACCAGGAAAAATTCACAAGCGCCGTTTACCGGTGATGCTTTCATACAATTAAAAGGGGATGATAATGCAGCTTTTGGATACAACCTGGGTCTGATGTATAAACCAATTGAAACTCTTTCATTCGGACTTTCGTTTCATAGCCAGATAAAATATGATTTTAAGGGAACAGCGAATTCCACTGGTTCTGAGCAATTAATTAAGGCAGGGCAACTCCCGGTAGACGAGGAGATCACAGCAAAATTAACCACTCCGGTCAACTTTGCATTCGGGGTAGCATATAATGTACGCCCTGAATTAAAGTTCAGCGTCGATTTTCAGTATGTTGGATGGTCGAGTTATGATACACTCAAAGTTGATTTTACAAGTACTAAGTTTGCAGACCTTGCCAGTCCGAGGTTATACGACGATTCATACATTGTCAGGTTTGGTACTGAATATACTATCAGCAGCCAATTCGGAGTAATGGCAGGAATTTACTTTGACAAAAACCCGGTTAAACCGGAATACCTGAATCCCTCACTTCCCGACGCAAACAGGTTCGGGTTGAGTGTTGGATTCAATGTAAACATACTTGACAATCTTGGACTGACCGCATCGTACCTGCATATAGCGGCAAGCCAGGTGACTGTTAAGAACTCAACCGAGTACTTCAACGGCACATATAATTCAAGTGCAAATATTGCAGCTGTAAGTTTATCATATGGATTTTAAAAAGAGAAGGATATAAAATGAAAAATAATATCAGACTAATACTTGTTGTCCTTTTACCGTTATTGATGTTCTTCGGCTGTAAAGAGAGAACTGATTTAACCGGCCCCAAGCCTGAAAGCGGTCAGGCAGATTTTAGTACATTTGTTTCTATTGGGAACAGTTTAACTGCAGGGTATGAATCGAGTGCGCTATTTGAATCAGCGCAGATGTATTCATTTGGAAGTTTAATATCACAGCAGGTCAATACACCT
>DATFVA010000513.1:0-11135 GCA_035260565.1 Ignavibacteriaceae bacterium
CTGAGGGTAGAAGCCGGAATGTGAGATCGGAAGTCGGAGAGTGGAGGACGTTAGTTGGTAATGCCGGACAAGTTCCGGTAGAGGGGGCTGGGAGGAGGCCGGGCAGAGGCCGGGCAGAATTTGCCCGGGAATGGAAAAGAAACTAACCGGAAGAAAATTACTCAAAATTTCGAATTGATAAAGCAGATAAAGATTAGGAGAACGCAAACGGGAAATCAGAAGTCGGAGAGAAAAGATCGGACTCTGAGGGCGAAAGTGGGAAAATCGGAGGACGAGTCATTGGGTAAAGAAAGCGGAAAACGGACATTCATCCTCTTGTAAATCCGCGTATCATAATCCGGTTGTTTTCATATAATTGATATAATATTTACATATTTTAAACAAATTAAATAGGGAGAATTAATCACTCAGCCAAAAAGATATGACGAAGCAGTCAGCTAAAGTCCTGGTAGTGGACGATAATGAAGATGTTTTATTAGCGGCCAGACTTCTTCTGAAACCTGTTGTCAGCGTTATTCATACGGAAAAGAATCCTGAGAATATTCCTCAGTTATTAAAAAATGAAGAATATGACGTAATTTTTCTCGATATGAATTTTACGCAGGATATGACCAGCGGAAAAGAAGGTTTGTTTTGGTTGAACAGGGTATTGAATATCGATCCATCGGCTGCGGTAATCCTTATAACCGCTTTCGGCGATATTGAACTGGCTGTTAAGGCTGTGAAGGAGGGTGCAACGGATTTTGTGCTTAAACCATGGCAGAATGATAAGTTTATAGCAACGCTTCTTTCCGCTTTGAAATTAAAAGAATCAAAAACAGAATCGAAACAGAGGCTGAATAACTCCGACAGCGGGAAAAATTATAACGAGCTGATAGGGATCTCACCTGAGATCGGTAAAGTATTTCAGACAATTGAAAAAGTTGCATCAACAGAAGCTAACGTCCTCATCCTGGGCGAGAACGGAACGGGGAAAGAGCTTGTTGCAAGAGCGCTGCATAATAATTCCGGTAGATCCGGCCGGGTTTTTGTCAGGGTTGATATGGGTGCCTTAACCCCCTCTCTTTTTGAAAGTGAGTTGTTCGGTCATGTTAAGGGTGCATTTACAGATGCAAAAGAAGAACGGCCGGGACGATTTGAAGCAGCATCGGGGGGCACTCTTTTTCTGGACGAAATAGGAAATATTCCTGTTGAACTGCAGGCCAAACTGTTGACGGTTCTCCAGAACCGGCAGGTTGCAAGAGTAGGATCAAACAATTATAAACCTATTGATATAAGATTAATATGTGCAACGAATACTCCTATCCACCAGCTGGTGGCAGAAAATAAATTCAGGCAGGATCTTCTCTACAGGATAAATACGGTTGAAATAAATATCCCTCCGTTAAGAGAAAGAAAGGAAGATATTTCAATCCTTGCAGAGCACTTTCTGAATGTTTATAAGTCTAAGTATAATAAGCAGAACCTGAGACTTAGTCCTGTGACAATTAAAAAGCTTGAAAATTATCAGTGGCCGGGTAATGTAAGAGAGCTGCAGCACGCCATCGAAAGAAGTATTATCCTCAGCGATTCGGATGTGCTTCAGCCGTCGGATTTCTTTTTCACTTCACCCGAGACCAAAGAGGAAAAATTTATCTTCGATACTTATAATCTTGAAGAAGTAGAGAAGGCTGTAATAAGGAAAGTGCTCGATGAGAATGACGGCAATGTTACCAAAGCGGCAAAAGAACTGGGACTTACGCGGACGGCCCTATACAGACGGATGGAAAAGTACAGTCTTTAATGAGTTAGATGCACTTTAGGATACTAAGCAGTCAAATGAGGATTTGGCTAGGTCCGGCTTAATCAATATAGGATGTTCAGCTTAGTTTAATAATCTGATAAATAATGATAAACTTCCGGTTCAATTTAATATTCAGAATCCTCGTATTAACATTTTCTGTTTTTCTTCTGTTCTATGTCTTCTTTCAGAGTTCGCTTAGCGTTACACCTGTTATTATTATTGCGGCTATCATTATCCAGGTTTTCCTGCTCATCAGGTTTGTTGACAACACAAATAATGAGCTTTCGAAATTTATCCTTTCGATAAAATATTCCGATTTTTCGCAATCCTTTCCGCTGGAAAAACTGGGAGGTTCTTTTTTAGAACTGGGAACCGCTTTTACGCAGGTAATGAACAAGATTAAGGAAGCAAGATCGGAAAAGGAGGAAAACTTCCAATACCTGCAGACAGTGGTAAAACACGTGGGCATCGGACTGATTTCATTTACGGAAAGCGGGAAAATTGAAATAATAAATGACGCCGCAAAAAATCTTCTTGAGATAAACGATATAATTAATATTAATTCGCTGTCGGGTATCAGCCCTGAGCTTGTAGATACACTTGAGAACATCAATCCCGGTGAGAATGCGCTTATCCGGCTGGTCCAGAATAATGTAGAGAAGCAGATATCGTTATATGCAAGCGGGTTTAAACTGAGAGCAAACAGGTACAAGCTGGTTTCGCTGCAGGATATACAGAATGAACTTGAACGGGAAAGGTTTGCAAGAGAATTAGAGATCGCGCACCAGGTGCAGACGCGCCTCCTGCCGCATAACGACCCTTCGCTGCAGAGTTATGATATTAAAGGAATGTGCGTTTCTGCGAAGGAAGTTGGGGGCGACTATTACGATTACATCGATCTCGGGGATAATAAGCTGGGGGTGGTAGTAGGAGATGTGTCTGGGAAGGGCCTCCCCGCGGCATTTTATATGACTCTGACCAAGGGAATATTTCAATCACAGGTTGCCGCTTCGCTATCGCCTTCGGAAGTACTTAAGAAGGTGAACCGGATACTTATGAAGACGCTTGAGAAGGGTTCTTTTGTAACGATATTCTACGGCATACTGGATTATTGTGAAAATACTTTCCTTTATGCACGCGCCGGGCACGAACCCGGGATATACTACAACAGCAGTCAGGACAAAATTGAATTACTTCGTCCCGCGGGCATAGGACTTGGCCTCAAAGACGGCAGCTTATTCGATAGGAACATTGAGGATAAAAAGGTCAGTCTGAACAAAGGAGATATAATTTTGCTCTATACAGACGGCTACAACGATGCGCGGAATAGGGACAATGAAGATTACGGAAGGGAGAGAATAGTTAAATTCATAGAGAAGCATAAAAACAGTTCCGGGGATGAACTGATTAAGGAAATATCAAAAGATGTTTCCTGCTTCAGCGATAATTCCCCACAGTTCGATGATCTTACTGTAATCACTATAAATTATTTACCCTGAAATCTCATTATAATTCAGCCTGGCCGGTTCAAACAATGATCATTAAAAATTTCAGATTAAACATCGTCCTCAGGGTTGTCGTTCTCGGTTTAAGCATAACTCTGCTTTTCTACCTGCTATTCTACACTGGGCTCTACGCGAGTATCATAGTCATTATTTTCATAATAATCTTCCAGATCTACACTCTGATCTATTATGTTGAAAAGACAAACAGGGATTTGTCGCGCTTCCTTAGCGCAATAGAGCATTCGGATTTCTCACAGACATTCATCGATACTTCTTTAGGGAGTTCATTTAAGAACCTCTACAAATCCTTCAACAAAGTTATTGTGAAATTTCAAAATACCCGAAGCGAAAAAGAAGAACACCTGAGGTACCTTGAGACAGTTATGCAGCATGTGGGCGTCGGGCTGATCTCATATAACCAGAAAGGTGAAGTCCAGTTTATTAACAATGCAGCTAAAAGATTACTGAAGATTACTCATCTAAATAATATATCATCCTTAAGCAGAGTAAGCAGGAACCTGGTTGAAAAACTATTCGCTTTGCAGGCAGGGGAGCGAGTAACAATTAAAATTACTGATGAGAATGATTTCATACAACTGATAATATACGCTACTGAATTCAAGCTGAGGGACCAAAGGTTTATACTTGTATCGCTTCAGAATATACAGAGCGAGCTGGAAGAAAAAGAGATGGAAGCGTGGCAGCAGCTTATCAGGGTACTGACTCACGAGATAATGAACTCGATTACCCCGATCTCTTCACTTGCTTCTACGGTTCAGTCGATTCTGAAGAATAACAAAGATGAAAAGACCAGTCCCGACTCCGAATCCCTCGATGATATCAATAGTGCAGTAAACACAATACAAAGGAGGAGCGAAGGACTGATCCACTTTGTAAATAGCTACCGCAACTTGACAAGAATACCGAAACCGAACTTCCAGATATTCAAGATCGGTGTTCTCTTTGAGAGGATAGATAAATTGATGGGAGCGGAATTAAGAGAGAAAGGAATAAGTTTTAATGTATGTGTGACTCCCGAAAGTCTTGAACTAACAGCCGACCCTGAACTGGTTGAGCAGGTGATCATTAACTTATTGATAAATGCAGAACAATCACTCGGGACAAAAGAAAATGGTGAAATAAACCTGACCGCTTCACTGGATGAAAGAGGGAAAATAATGATAAGGGCAGCCGACAATGGTCCCGGCATACCCGAAGACGTTCTTGAGAAGATCTTCATTCCGTTTTACAGTACAAAGAAGAACGGATCGGGGATAGGCTTAAGTCTCTCCCGCCAGATTATGCGGGCCCACGGGGGAAATATCAGAGTCACCTCCAAAGCCGGTGAAGAAACTGTTTTCACGCTAAGGTTTTAATCGAGGCCTATAGGAATCCCGGTAGCTCAGTTCTCCGGGCTGTTTATCTTAATTACGAAGATTCCATTGATGTAATTAATCTACTCATTAATAAAGATAACTGAATTATCGGTTCTGATCCGGCAGCAGTCCGGATAATCGGATCGTTAAAAATAACTACATATGGTTTGGAATTTAATTTAATTGATAAGAAGCATTAAAAATATTTTTTATTCAGTACTGGCGGCAGTATTACTAAGTACGGCAGCCGGTGCGCAAACAATTACTTCGGGTCCCGAAGTGCTGGATGCCCCTGAATTCTATGATATTGTCATTCCCCGCCTGCAGGCTGCTCCTGAAATCCTTTTCGATAATCTTTATTACGAAGGCAACAACCTGGTAATGAGAGATGTTAAATCGGCAGAAAGTGACAGCTCTGCGGCCTATCTCATTTCAAAGAACTGGCGAAAACTAGCCGAACAAACTAAAGCGGTATTTGTATTGCGGGATGCATTATTCAGCCAGCAGGATCATCCGTATAAATCTGTTCCATTTGCATTAATGCTTCCGGCGAACTGGATAACAGCAGCTGCTCTGCAGAAAGATTCAGTTCAATTGGTACTTGCACCTTCTGTACACGATGAAGAAGCCTGGTCTGAGATAAAGACGCCTGACCAAATGTTCGGAAGTTTTCCTGTAAGTGAAACATTGTTTAAGTTTGCTGTCAGGAAGCCTGACCTGATGTCAGATACTATCTACACGTACAATGCAAGAACTACGATTAGAATGCTGTCCGAATTTTCACGGAAGTTGGCCGATAAAAGAAAAACCGGAATTGATGAGATGATTGAAGAAGGGGCTGAACTTATAGAAGAAAGCGATACTTTATATTTTGGAGATGAAATTCGGCGGGAACACATTATTCCGATCATGGTGGAGAATCCAACGCAGCACGAAATCATGGAGGGAAAAGGAATCGAATTAAGTTTGCATGATACATTACATAAAAATACAGTCGCGGCTATCAGGAGAATTTTATACAGGAAGAGATTATCCGGCGGCGATATTGCTTTAGAACGCTATGATATTTCGAATGCAGGTGAAAGAAAACGAGCGATTAATGTCCTGGAAGAACTCATTCCAAAGGGATCATCCGGGGCATCAGTGTGGCTCTGGGTAACAGGCAGACTTCTGAAGAATAGAACACTGCAGGGAGAGGATGCATCTGCATACATCAGCCGGTTTCAGAAGGAAATCAGAAATTCAAATGTTGATGAATCGCGGCTGCGGTTTGTCAGCAAACCTTCATTTCAACTAAAGAAAAATAATCCAAAACAATCCCTCAAAGAATCTGTTGAGCGTTTTCGGCAGCTCGATTTATATGAAAGCCTCAATCTCAATAGCAAACAGCTCAAAGTAATCTTTGATTCAAATTGATTTAGGGCATATCTTTCAAGGGGATTCGGGTTTTCTGTATGCACACCTTTTACAATTATAATGATGATTGTATCTTTACAACGAACAAAAGTTACTTCATCTAAAAGACGATTAACATAGTTATTGAGTTCTGTGTATCCTGAATAATAACGAATTAAAACCAACATCAGATTGAAAGTATGAAAAGAATAATTGTCCAATTAATTATAGCCTTACTAATAACCGGAGCAGTTATGACAACAGCGCAGAATTTCAAAAGTGGGTATGAGTCGGTGAACGGTATTAAGATGTACTATGAAATTCACGGTGAAGGAGCCCCTCTGGTTCTGATCCATGGGGGCGGATCAACTATTGAAAGCACTTTCGGCTATATTATTCCGTCACTGGAAAGTGATTTTGAAGTAATTGCAGTAGAACTCCAGGCACACGGCCGTACCGGCGACAGGGATGCTCCTGAAAGTTTTGAACAGGACGCCGATGATGTTGCTGCATTATTATCGAGGCTAAAAATCTCAAAAGCTTCATTCTTAGGGTTCAGCAATGGAGGAAATACTGCTATACAAATAGCAGTCCGGCATACTGAAATTGTCGATAAGTTGGTCCTTGCATCTACATTTTATAAAAGGGAGGGTCTTGTCCCGGGAATGTTCGAAGGAATGAAACAGGCAACGCTGAATGATATGCCTCAATCACTTAAAGATGCATTCCTGAAAGTAAATCCTGACAGCAGCAAGCTGTTAAATATGTTTAATAAGGACAGGGAAAGGATGCTCAATTTTAAAGATTGGGATGATAAGATAATTAGCTCCATAAAAGCTCCGACCTTAATCATAAATGGTGATAGGGATGTAATATTAACTAGTCATGCTCTTGAAATGTCTAAGCTGATTACGGGTTCAAGGCTGATGATTCTTCCTGCAGAACATGGCGCTTATTTAGGAGCCGTTGATTTCAGGGAAAATCCGGATCCAGGAACTATAGATCTGACTGCTCAAATCATTAAAAACTTTCTAAATAATCCTTGATCCCTGATACTCTGCCGCATTGTATTAAAAACTAACCGTATTGCCAATAATATTTATTTAAACTAATTTTCGAATTAAAAGGAAATACCGGATGGGATGCCGATGAAAATAATTATCCTGGCAATACTATTACTCAATTCTGCAATCCTGGCACAAAGAGATACTACTGAAAATACGACATTCAATTCTGTTGCCCTTTCAATTGATACACTCCGTAACTTTATTCTTATGTCTAATTACTATACCATTGCGGACAATATTGACAATCCGGGCTCGTCAGTATTTGTCTCAGAAAACCCAGATATAACAGAAGTTATTGAATTTGTCAGAACCAGGCCGTCGTACCATTTTATAGTGCTCAAAGGGAATTATGTAATAGCAATGATCACGGTAGTTCCCCGGCTCGAGGGGAAGAAAACGGTATATTCCTACCTCGTTTTAAATCCCAACAATCAGCATCAGATTGAGCTGCCATGTGAGGTTGAAGGTGACGTAACGGAATTAAGAGCAGCCGAACTGCTGGTGCAATATAAAAATGAATCACAGCAATTTCACGCCGGGCCGCTGAGTATGATATTATTCAGTGATACCGCATATTCTATCCAGCCCTACGAGGCACTTAAGAAAGACGTCATACAGCTTATCAATAAAACTGAATTATACAAGGATCAAGGAACAGGTGACAACTAACAAGATAAAAGTAACAAGTATTAAGTAATAAGTAATAGTAGCAAACTTCTGCTCAGCAGGCACTACCTGTAGTTTGTCATAAGCGGGATGCAGGAATTTGATTTATAAAATTCAATAAAAGATAGAACAAAGGATCAAGTAACAAAATAAATGGAAAATCAATGGCTAAAAATAAAACTATGGAAACCATTAACAGTGCAGCCGAATACATTAATAATATACCGGATGAAAAACGAAGAAGCGACTGCAGAATACTCTTAAAATTATTTGAGGAAGCATCGGGATATAAAGCGAAGGTAGGGTCAGACGGCATTGTGGGATTCGGCAGCTATCATTACAAGTATGAAAGCGGGCACGAAGGGGATGCACCGCTTGCAGCTTTTGCCTCAAGGAAAAATGCAATTGTAATGTACCTTTATCCAGGGATAGTCCTTAACCCTGGACAGCTCCGGGATCTCGGTAAACATAAGGCTGGCAAGGGCTGCATCTATATTAAAAAGCTTGAGGATATTAACCAGACGGCTCTGGAAAAGCTCATCAAAAATACAATCTCATCCCTGAAACAGAAATACCGGGTGCCTGGGAACGGGACAAGTAACAAGGAACAATTCGCAATCAAAGAATCCCCGTAACTCATATCTCTGAGCTTAGGAGGATGGAGGAATATGAATTATCAAATTCAATAAAAAATATCTAAGACATCACTTCGTGCCCTAGTGACTTAGCGGCAAATCTCTCTGTTCAGAGATATTATTACTTAAAACATTTATATTTACAATCAATCTAATTCTCTTGTCTTAATGAAAGATAGATTCTGCTATTGAAATGGAATCGGTATTAGAAAATAAATTGATCAGCTCATACAAAGATGAAATGATCTCATTTCTCAGAGCTAATCCGGATCATTTCACTGAAGCAATTGAACTTGCAATTTCCGATAAACAGCCGTATTCCTGGCGTGCCGCATTTCTGCTATGGGGGAGTATGGAAGAAAATGACAGGCGGGTAAAAAAATATATAAAGCGAATTGTAAACAGCCTGAAAACAAAAAGAGACGGACACCAGCGGGAACTGCTTAAGATTCTTTATAAAATGGAAATCGATGAAAAATATGAAGGGATCATCTTCGACATTTGCATCAGGATCTGGGAACAGATAAATAAGAATCCTTCAGTAAGGATCACCGCCTTAAAGTATATTTTTAGAATTGTAAAAAAGTATCCCGAATTATCGGAAGAGATTATCTGCCTTCTGCAGGATCATTACCTGGAAACCTTATCACCCGGAGTCAAGCATTCTATTATAAGAATGATGAAAGAAGCAGTTTTTATCAAGGAGTAAGTAAACAACGAAGCGATAAGCAGTAAACAGTAATAAGTAAAGTAATCCCCGCCGCTCAGCCCTGAGCTAAAACCATCAAAGACTTCTTTCCGTCTAACTGCCCTAGTGGCAAATCTTCGATCTGCTAAATAAATGCCGTTTGTCATTTCGAACATCTTGCGCAAGGTGATGGGAAAATCTACGGTAGTCAGGTAATGTTCCTCCTCTTAGAATTACTCACCGGGAATAAAATACCATTCGAGGCGCAAAATATTACACCTGGTCATTTCAGGGGGCTTAAATACTCAAATAAACAGTAGATTTTATGGCCCCTATTTTGAAAGATACATCTATCATTACCCGGATATAAATATGAGCAAAACCTTATTCTTAGCACTAATATTTTTAATCTCTGCAGCTTTTTTATATCCTCAAAATACTTACTATGTCTCGGTGGATGGAGATGATTCAAACAGCGGACACTCAACTGATTCCGCATTCGCAACCCTTCAGCACGCTGCGGATCTCGTGGCTGCAGGCGACTCTGTAAAAGTCTTACCGGGTAACTATACGGGTTTTGATTTAAGAACAGGCGGGACGCAGAGTTCACACATCGTTTTCAAGGCTGTGAATGAAAATGTGATAATAAATCAGCCTAATACCGTTACAAATGATGGGATCAATATCGAAGAAGCTAATTGGATTGTTATTGATGGATTTAAAATAATAAATCAGCCTAGGGCGGGTATAAGGATTGCGGTATCTGATTTTGTGACTGTGAGAAATAATGAATGTTCTTCGAACAGCCGCTGGGGCATATTTACGGGATTTACTGACGACATCTTAATTGAAAATAATGTCTGCTCTTTCAGCGGAGCGGAACATGGTATTTATGTTTCGAACAGCGGCGACAGACCGGTTATCAGAAATAATGTATGCTTTGAAAATAATGCCTGCGGCATCCAGCTGAATGCGGACCTTTCACAGGGCGGCGATGGAATTATAACCGGTGCAGTAATCGATGGAAATATCCTGTATAATAATGGCTACAACGGAGGTTCGGCAATAAACCTGGACGGGGTTCAGGAGTCGTGGATATATAATAATCTTCTATATAACAATCATTCAACAGGTATCGCATTGTTCCGGATTGATGGCGCAGAAGGGTCAAAAAATAATGAGGTTTATAATAATACTATAATTGTTCCGGCGGATGGAAGGTGGGCAGTACAGTCGACTGATGGCTCGACAGGAGATACAGTCTACAATAATATCCTGATAAATCATCATTCTTTCCGGGGAAGTATTAATATCGATCAGGAATCAGAACCGGGATTTTACAGCGATTATAATCTTTTGGAAAATAGATTCAGCAGTGACGGCGGAAATTCAAATATGACACTGGAGCAATGGCAGAGCCTTGGATATGATGCTCATTCATTTTTGACCTCTGCTGAGAGTGAGATTTTTAATAATCCGTCAGGAGGGGATTATCATTTGAAGGCCGGATCTCAGCCGGTGGATATAGGAACGGATATGGTTCTGCCTGTAGTCGTAAATGACATGGATAACATACCCCGCCCGCAGGGAAATGGATTCGACATAGGATCGTATGAATTTCAATCGCCTGCAGGAATAATAAACACAAAAGTGATTAAGGAGTATAATTTGAGTCAGAATTATCCCGATCCGTTCAACCCCTCTACAAATA
This sequence comes from Ignavibacteriaceae bacterium, assembly GCA_035260565.1. GTDB lineage: Bacteria > Bacteroidota > Ignavibacteria > Ignavibacteriales > Ignavibacteriaceae > DATFVA01. The sequence continues at coordinate 10,827 of DATFVA010000513.1, forward strand.
TTATTTATCGTGTTAAGAATGAAGGATTCGTTTCATTGAAAGTCTATAATGTTACCGGAAGTGAAATCGCTGTTCTTGTCAATGAAAAAAAATCGCCCGGTGAATATCAAATCAATTTTAATGGAACCAATCTTTCGAGCGGGGTATATATATACCAATTAAGGACGGAGAACTTTGTACAAAGCAGGAAGATGATGCTGGTGCGATAAGAAACATGGAACAAGTAAGTAACAAGTAAAGGATCTTCGTAGTTCGTCTCTGAGTTGAAAACTTCCAAGTCTCGGTAAACCTCTCAGGAAGCGGACTGTA
>DATFVA010000514.1:0-3494 GCA_035260565.1 Ignavibacteriaceae bacterium
AGAATGTTGAGGCAGATGATCGTAAAAAAAACGTCACGGAATTGTCCGTGACGTCCTTTTCAGAAGCTTATATCTGAGAATAGAATTTTATTATTTTACTGCTTCCATTTCTTCTATTCCTGCCATTGCTTCAAGCATAGCAGTTGTAATAGATTTCGGCCTTTCAATCGGATAGCCAAGTCCGCGGTCCCAGATAATATTTGCAACCACTCCCAACGACCTTCCGATAGCAAATAAAACTGTGTAGAAATCATATTCTTTCAAATTATAATACCATTGGATAACACCCGATTGCGCATCAACATTAGGCCATGGATTCTTAGCTTTACCCTGTTCAACTAAAATAGGAGGAACAACTTTGAAAAGCAGATCTACATATTTAAATAACGGATCGTTTGGTAAATGCTTTAAGCAGAATTCTCTTTGTGCCATATACCGGGGATCAGTTTTTCTCAGGACTGCATGACCGAAACCTGGAATAACCTGTCCGCTTTTTAGAGTATCCCATACAAATTTCTTCATTTCTTCTTCAGTTGGAATCTTCCCCCCCATACTGTCGTAAACACCCTGAAGCCAGTTTAATACTTCCTGGTTTGCAAGTCCGTGTAATGGTCCGGCAAGACCATCAACCAAAGCAGAAATCGCATAGTAAAGATCGGAAAGAGCACTTGCAACAAGATGTCCTGAATGTGCACTTACATTTCCGCTTTCGTGATCACTGTGTAGGATGAAATACATTCTGGCAACATCATCATAAGGTTTCTTAATTCCCATCATATGAGCAAAGTTTCCGCCGAGATCGAGATTCGGATCCGACTCAATAATATCACCATTTTTATATTTCAATCTGTAAATAAAAGCAGCAATACCAGGGAGCTTTGCAAGAAGATTTAAACCATCTTCATAAGTTGGCGACCAATAATCATTCTTTTTTAAATTTCCCGTATTGTATTCTTTAACGAACTCTGATTCGCGCTGCATGGATACAATAGCTGCGGAAAACATTACCATTGGATGAGAATCAGCCGGCATTGCCCTTAAAATATCGTATACATATTTAGGAACAGTAGACCTTTTACGGAATTCATCCGCAACTTCCTTTACGTCTTCAACTGAAGGAATATCTCCTGTGAGTAAAAAGAAGAAGAAACCTTCCACATATGGCATCTCCCCGCCGGGCACTTTCGGTAGTTTTTCAAGGACTTCAGGGATTGTTAAACCACGGAAACGAATTCCTTCATTTGGATCCAGATAAGATATATCCGTTACAAGGCTTTTAATACCTCTTGCACCCCCAATAACCTGCTCGATAGTCACTTCCCCAACTTTTACATTACCAAATTCTTTAACTAGACGCGCTGTACGTGGACGCCAGGCTTCTATTTTATCCTGGACTTGTTTTTTCAATCGTGACATTTTCTCCTCCTGAGATAAACATATTGAAATTTTTTAATTCCCCTACAATTACGGAAAATTAAACCTGTTGTGCATAAATATACAAAGAAAAAATATTTGTTTGCTTTTAGCAACAAAATATATGTGATTTTTTTCTCATTTTTTTAACCCGGGGAACAGGGGTAATTCAGGGGGGTTTCCATTAAAAAGGACATGTATAATTAAAAATTTGCCTGTTTTTAGGGTTCAGGCATAAATATTTTCTCTAAAAACTGAAGGCTGAATGTAAAAATCGACCCCTTTCCAGGCTCACTTGACACAGAGATTTCACCACCGTTTTTTTCAACAAATTCTTTAGCCAGAATTAAACCAAGTCCTGTTCCCTCTTCCTCATTTGTCCCCGGTCTTGATTTTTTCGAAACTATATCAAAAATGGTTCTGAGCGTATCCTTATCCATCCCGATCCCATTATCAGAAACCGATATTAACAGCCGGTTGCCTTCTGGTTCAGCGGAAACCTCAATCCTGCCTCCTTTTTGAGTGAATTTAATTGCATTGGTTAGAAGGTTACGGATTACGGAATTTATCATATCTTCTTCAGCAAGGACCAGATAATGGTTTTCGATATTATTTTTCATTTCAATGTCTTTTTGACGGGCAGATGCTGCAAGCAGTTTCACGTTCTCATCTACAAGTTTTTTTATCTTAATTTCTCTCGGTTCGATCTTAATCAGACCGAGATAAAACCTTGAAAACTCAAGCAGATCATTCAGCAAATTATATATATGCCTTGTCGATTCGTAAATTGAACCTATAAAGATATCCCTTTCATCAGAACTCAGATCATTCACCTCATTTTTTAGTATTTCTGTATAGCCCATTAAAGAATTAAATGGACTCTTCAGATCATGCGATATCAGGGATAGGAATTTATCCTTTGTCTCATTAAGTCTTTTCAGAGTTTCTGTATATTCTTTTCTTTCTTGTTCAATCTGTTTCTTTTCTACTGCTCTTGATAGCGGGAATATTATACTGTTAAGGAATTCCTTCTCCTTCTCACCTATTTGATTTTCCACGTAATATTCTTTAATGACAATTGCCCCGAGTTTGTTGTCATGCACCTGGAGCGGTACCCCAAGCCAGCTCTGCACAGCGGGACAACTGGTTTCTACTTTACCTGAAGCAATGAGTTCATCAATATCACTTTGTTTAAGAAGTAGTATCCTGCCGAGGTTTATGACATATTCTGTAAGTCCCGTATTAAATTTTCGTTCTTTAAGAGGGGGTTCAATCTGGTCGTGGTAATATGGAAAAGTAAGACTGCCTTTTTCTTCATCATAAAAAGCGAAGTAAATATTTTTGACGGGAATATAATCTGCCAGGATTTTGTGGAATACTTCATACAATTCATCCAGTGATGTGGTGCTGTTTGCTGCCTGCAGCAGCTTTAATGTGGCCTGCTGTATTTTTTCCTTTTTGTTGATTTCTGTTATATCCCTGATTACGACCTGCGTAGCGGGATTATCCAGATAAATTGTTGGTATCGCCGCGAACTCAACGTCTATTATCCTGCCGTCCAGAGTCCTTAGCTGCTCATTCCGGCCTTCAACAACCTCTCCTTCTTTAAATATTTTCTGCATCCTTTCTCTTATGAGGTTTGCATATTCTTCCTTGATGAAATCAAAAATGTACTTATTCCTGAGTTCTTCTTCCGACTGAGCACCGAATAATTGTACCGCGTATGGATTTGCATAGACGATCTTCCTCCCGGATATAATACCGATCGCTACAGGTGATTTTTCGACGAGCCTTCTATACCTTTCTTCATTCTCCTTAAGTTTTCTGTCGAGCTTATGCTTGTAGAGGGCCATCTCAATAGCCGACGTAAGGTTTTTCTCATCGAACGGCTTCAGTATATAGCCGAAAGGCTGTGTCAGTTTGGCCTGGGACAGAGTACTCTCATTTGCAAAGGCGGTAAGATAAATTACGGGGAGATCGACGTGTTTTCTAATCTCTCGTGCTGCATCGATTCCTGTCAGATCTCCGTCAAGCATTATATCCATCAGGATGAGATCAGGAAAGAGGGTTATGGCTTTCTC
>DATFVA010000515.1:0-2819 GCA_035260565.1 Ignavibacteriaceae bacterium
AAATATTATTTTTCCGCTCGTTATTCCGGAATACGAAAACTGAATTAAGAAACGGCCCGCAGCTTAGTTATGGCAGCAGTAAATACCTCTGGCTTGGAGCTATTGTATTTCATTGGTCATTTTTAATAATCTTTCTTAGACATTTCAGATTATTCATGGAACCGATTCCTTCTTTTGTACTTGCAATTCAAAATATTGATGGCTTCATGCAAATAGGACTTCCTGTTTTACTGATTACTGACGCCCTGTTTTCAATAGCATTGTTATTCCTCTTGTTCAGACGCATCATCGATTCACGGGTGAGATATATTTCTTTAGCTGCAGACTATTTTCCTCTTTTCCTGATAATAAGCATCGCGGTCACGGGAATATTAATGCGTTATTTTGATAAAGTTGATTTAATCAAAATTAAAGAACTTGCTGTTGGTTTGTTTGCGTTTCATCCTGCAGTTCCCGAAGGGATAGGAGTCATGTTCTTTATTCATTTGTTTCTTGTTTGTACTCTTATTACCTATTTCCCTTTCAGCAAATTATTGCACATGCCCGGAATATTTCTTTCACCCACAAGGAACCTGGCTAATAACAGCCGTATGAAAAGACATGAAAACCCCTGGAACCACCCGGTAATGGTTCATCCCTATGAAGAATATGAGGATGAATTCAGAGAAAAGATGAGAGAAGCGGGATTACCATTAGATAAGGAATAAAGATGTCTGAATCAAAAATAAAACCCGAAGAATTAACTGAAAAAATAAGTTATAAGCCGGATCATAAAGGCTGGATGGATCCTTCGGTTGAATTTAAACAAGGAGTATTTAATTACAGCGGTAACCCCGCGAATGTTGATTACCTTAAACTACCGAATGCAAGAAAATGGCAGCCTACCGATCAGGATTGGAAATTACCGGAAAACTGGAAAGAGATAATTCTTGAAGGACTGAGAGACAGGTTAACCCGTTTCCGGTCATTACAGTTATTTATGGATATTTGCGTCAGGTGCGGGGCTTGTGCAGATAAATGCCACTTCTTTATCGGATCCGGAGATCCAAAAAATATGCCTGTACTTAGAGCCGAACTTTTAAGGTCTGTTTACAGAAATAATTTTACTATGGCCGGTAAAATACTGGGCAAGCTGGCAGGCGGACGTGAACTAACCGTAGACGTAATTAAAGAATGGTTCTATTATTTCTTCCAGTGTACTCAATGCCGCCGGTGCTCGGTTTTCTGTCCTTATGGTATTGATACTGCTGAGATAACAATACTCGTAAGAGAGCTTCTTAATTTAATCGGAATTAATATAGATTGGATAATTACTCCCGTTGCTAATAGTTTCAGGACGGGTAATCACCTTGGCATTCAGCCGCACGGGTTTAAAGATAGTATCGATTTTGCTGCTGAAGAGCTTGAATCAATTACCGGTCTTAAAATAGACGTGCCGATAAATAAAAAAGGTGCGGAGATTCTTTTTGTTGCTCCATCAGCTGATTATTTCGGTACGCCTCATTATTATACGCTGCTTGGCTACCTGGCATTGTTTCATGAGATAGGACTGGATTATACCTGGAGCTCATATGCCTCTGAAGGCGGGAATTTTGGTTCCTTTATTTCCCATGACCTTATGAAAAGCTTGAACGCTAAAATTTATGCGGAAGCAAAAAGGCTGGGCGTTAAATGGATTCTTGGCGGAGAGTGCGGTCATATGTGGAGAGTACTCAATCAGTATATGGATACTATGAATGGACCCGCTGATTTCCTCGAAGTACCTGTATCACCTTTAACGGGGACAAAGTTCGAAAATACCAGGTCAACCAAAATGGTCCACATTTGTGAATTTACATCCGATCTTATAAATAATAATAAAATTAAACTCGACAAGTCCCGCAACGATCAATGGAAAGTTACTTTCCATGATTCCTGTAACCCCGCAAGAGCGATGGGTTTGATTGAAGAGCCCCGGTATATAATTAAAAATACATGTAATAATTTCTTTGAGATGCCTGATAATACTATAAAAGAACAAACATTCTGCTGTGGAAGCGGGGCTGGTCTTGGTACCGATGAAAACTTCGAAATGAGAATGCGAGGGGGACTCCCCAGGGCTAATGCTGTTAAATATGTTAAAGAAAAACACGGTGTTAATTTCCTGGGCTGCATTTGTGCTATTGATAAGGCAACTCTACCGCCATTACTGGAATACTGGGTTGGCGGCGTGGAAGTTGGAGGTATTCACGAATTGGTTGGTAATGCATTAATAATGGCGGGGGAAAAGGAAAGGACTACCGATCTACGCGGAGAACCCCTGGTATAAATAAAAAATGTTTGTCAATCGGAATTTCTATAATGCTTATTCAAGGAAAATAAAATGTATGATTCAGGAAAGATAATAACAGGATTGATCATCTTTATTTTATTATTTACTTCACCGGTATGGTATAATCTTTCCAGCAATAATTCACTCGTAAAGCCGAACCCTGTTTTACCAACTAAGGAAAATCAAAAGCAATGTATAGAAAGTACTGCTTTTATGCGCTCAAACCATATGGAATTATTAAATGACTGGAGATATGAAGTTGTGAGAAATGGTGAAAGAACTTATGTGTCAGGGGCAGGAAAACATTATAATATGAGTCTTACTAATACCTGCCTGAATTGTCATTCGGACAGAACACAATTTTGCGACCAATGTCATAACTATGTCGGTATTTCCGCTTATTGCTGGGATTGTCACAATGAACCTCAAAAACAGGAGAGCAGTTTATGAAAAGCGGACGTAGGAAATTTCTGAAAGTGGCGGGGTTAACTGCATTTGGCTTTGCATC
>DATFVA010000516.1:0-6192 GCA_035260565.1 Ignavibacteriaceae bacterium
TCGAGGTACCACTTAAGGATTTCCGCCGCGCGCACCTTACCGGCAGGATAATGTTTCCCCGCATCTTTTCTGCTCATTATTTCGTATATAATATCCGCTTTCTTCCGCCCTATCACCATAAAGAGATTCTGCTTTGAATTATTTATCACCTGCAGGGTAAGTGATATTCTTTTTTGTCCCGTTTTCGGATGCACTGCTACGCCGGCAGTCTTTGCCGCGATGTTCTTCAGCTTCTTACCGGGGAAAAGCGATGCCGTATGGCCGTCTTCACCCAGTCCGAGAATATTCAAATCAAACCTTGCAAGGCCATTTGCGGCAGGAACAATCAAGTCGATTTCAGAAGCAATCCTTGCAGCTTCCTTTTCGGGATCATCTTCTCCTCTGATCCGGTGAACATTCTTTTCAGGGATATTTATGTTATTCAGCAAATATTGCCTGGTCATCCCATAATTACTTTCCTCATTATCAGGAGGCACACACCTTTCATCGCCCCAGAATAAATGCACCTTATCCCATTGGATTTTATCATTGAATTCCTCCGACATTTTCCTGAATAATATTTTCGGAGTATTTCCGCCGGAGAGAGAAATGAATGTTCCCATATTATTTTCTGCATTGTCCTTCACCATAAATGCAATGTCCCGAGAAATCTGTTCAGCAATCTCTTCAGGGGTCAGTAATATTTTAACCTCTAATTTCATTTGATCAACTTATTGTAACGGATATAAATAATATACAAAAAGAGTTGTTCAATGGGTATGAACCGCGCGCTGCAGCGTGCATCCAAAATCTCACGCAGTAAATGCAGCTTGCCTCTCTTCAAATAACCGCATGCCATTTTTGATTGGTTTACGAATGATCAATTTTTTTTCCTAACTTTGTAATTATTCTTCAATTAAGAAATAAATGAAACAAAGCATTATTCTGTGGACAGCCGCGGCTGTTATTACATTCATAGCAGGATTCCTTCAAAGCCGGCTGAAAAGCGACTACCCGATATCGGGTTCCTTCGGAATTGAGGGAAAAGAGATTGGGTATAAACTGGATAAAACTTACTACGGAAATGATGATTACAAATTCCTTCTTAAATCTGAAATTGACAGCCTTCAGGGAAAAGTATACTGGAAGACTGAGAACTCCCGTGAGTGGTATAGTTCGGAACTAAAAGACAGTGCGGGTATCATTACAGGAAGGATTCCTCACGGCAATCCCCTGACAACCGCGGAATACTACATAAAGGTAAATTATAAAAGTAAATCGTATAATATACCTCCGAACAATAAACCGGTAACCTTAACTTTTTACGGCAAAATACCTTCATCAATAAATTTTTATTACTTCATTACCCTCCTTGGGGCAATCCTTCTTGCTGTAAGGACAGGACTCGAATACTTCAAAGTTCCTGGTAAACTTAAAAAGATTGAGATATTCACACTTATCTTTGTAATAGCTAATGTATTCGTTTTTAATCCCGTCAGGATAACCTATAAATATGGTTCGGTCGGTAAAACAATTATTCCACTGACAGCTATGTTCCCGCTCTCCTCCATTTTACTTCTTGCAGTCTGGATACTGGCAACGGTACTAATATTCAATACGAAAAACTTCAGGATCTGGGCTCCTGCAGCAGCAATTATTTCCTTGATTATATTTGAAACCGGGCAATTTTAACTGGTTTAAAAAAATACACCCTTTCTGAAGAAACAATGCTGAGATATTGATATTCTATTGACAATAATTAGATATTACTTTATTTTCATTCCCTATATAATCATTACAGATACTCCGAATTATACCACTGCTTTTCACTTTAAATGAGATGGAGTGTGGGTTTTATTTTTACAAGATCTAAGGAAAAGTCAAAAAATCTCACCGGAAGCGGCAGATCATTACCTGCTTTCAGTTCAGCTCTACGGGTAAGAGTCATACCAGGTGAACTTCTTCCCTTATTCAACCAAAAATTGAATTTATCAGAACTATAAATTATTGAATAATAAAACCGTTGTTTGAAACTTTTTCTTAATCGATAAGAACTACCGTTTACTCGCTTTTATTAAGAAAGAGTTCAGAAGTAATGTTTCATCCTACTTTGTGAGTCACCCGGCGAAGCTATGCCCGGCTATTTACTTTAAAAATCAAAAAGTTTGTTATGAAAATAAAATTAAAAATCAGTAAGAAATCCGATCCGTCCTTCTTATCTGTTCTGGATTTCAACAGGTTCCCTGTCAGTGTGGGACGTGATGAAAAAAATGACGTAATTCTGCCTGATCCATTTAAGGTAGTTTCACGCAGGCACGCAAAAATCGTAGATACTGAAGGTATTCTCCAGCTAGTCGACCTTGAATCCGCGAACTTTACATATCTCAATGAAGCGCCTCTGCTTCCTAATGAAGAAAATGCCTTGAAAACAGGCGACATAATACGAGTTGGCGAATATGAGCTTGAAGCTGAGCTGGTTAAGGATCAGGTAATTTCAGAAGAAGATGACCAGAAGACAATGGTTTTTTCAAGTCCTTTTGCAGAAGAGGTTAGCAATATTGTTGAAAACCTCAACAAAATTGCAGGTAAATTTGCAGAGGATTATTCACCGATGAAAATGGAGATGTTTAAATTCTCGGTGATGCAGAGCTTTAATTTCCTGGAAAAGAATGAACCAAACGAATACCTGGCCGAATATTTTGCAGAGCATTTCCTGGGAAAGAAAATACCTGAGGCGCAGCCTTCAGTTATGCAGAGTACCTTTGAAACCCCGGTCCGGCAGCAGGTTAAACACGAAAAAGCAGGACGTGAATCCATATCATCTATTCAGGATTATTCACTTGGTTCGCATTTTACTGAAACAATAGACGTTCTGCTTGATACTTTCTCAAAACTTATCCAGGGTTTTCTTCAGTTCAGACAGGAATTTTTCGGGGTGACGATCTACCATACAATTCCGACAGGTTCACTGAAAGAATTCAAAGAATTCCTTTTCAGTCCTGATATTTCTGCTGAGGATGAGAAGAAGCGGCTTGGACTTCTGAAAGAGGAAACTTCCAAATTGCTGTCTCACCAGATCGGACTGCTTGACGGATACCAGTTATCGGTAACGGATGGAAGTAAATCTCTGCTCGATACACTGGATCCTGATATTATTGAGAAGGAGCTGGATAATAAAAGCAAGCAGACAGGTCCCGATATCGGAAAGCTAATTCCCTTCGCAAAAAAATCGAAAATACTGGATGCCTTAAAAGAGAATTATCAGAAATATGTTTCGGACCCTTATCATATTGAAAAGAAGTTTTTCAGACCATCATTTATGAAAGGATACCAGAAGAGGATCCTTTCCGGTAAATCTCAAAATGAATATTAATCCGGGGAGTTATTATGAAAATTAAAAATGCTGTTCTTTATTTTATTCCATTGGTTCTTTTTTATATATCCGGCTGCGGAGGCGGACCTGAAACAATTAATGTTTCACTGCACTGCGACGCCGACTGCAACGAAAGCAATGCGGTGGTAATAAAAATTTACCAGTTAAGAAATGCCGATAAATTCAGTCATGCAAGCTTTGAATCATTACAGCGCAATCCCGATGCGACCCTGGGCGATGATTTGCTTGCGGGAGCCAAATATGAAAAGCTCATGGCACCGGATGAGACATTTAAGATCAGTGAGTACGAAATTAAAAAAGATGCCGCATATATCGGGGTGGTTGGTGACTTTCATACACCGTCAACCGACGGCTGGCTTCAAATTATCCCTGTTAAAGGGATAGGCGATGTATCAATAAAAATTCATTCGAATTCCCTGTCTGTACAGGAGGGTGAATAAATATTATTTTTTCATTAGGGAGAGAATAGAAAATAAATGAAATTCCAAAAAGTAGTCTGGTATGAGGGAATGAAGCTGGACCCGCACCATTTCCAGCAGGCGGACAGATTTAATCAATATAACCTGAACTCGAAATTGGCGTTATTAAATCCGGGGCTCTGGGGTATAAAATCAATGCAGGCTGATCCGGCTGCACTTTCCGGCGGTTCATTTGCGTTTGTACAATGTTCAGGAATAATGCCTGATGGATTCGGTTTTAATATGCCTGAAAATGATCCCCTGCCGAGAAGCAGGAATTTTGAAGATCTTTTTGAGGCAACCGCAGAAAAACTTGATATATTCCTGGCATTGCCCTTAGAGAACATTTCAGGGAATAACTGCCAGCTTGACGGTACAAGCTACCCCAACTCCCGGTTTAATCTTCAGACTATCGATATGACCGATTATAATACCGGCACAAATATGAGATCTGTCGGAATAGCAAAACCAAATTTTCAATTTAAATTCGGGGATGAAGCGCTTGAAGATTTTACTTCAATAAAGATCGGAGAGCTTGCCAGGAGCTCGGACGGAAAATACACCATGGATACAAACTATATTCCTCCTTCCCTTTCCGTTTCGAACTCAGCCGCACTGCAGGATTCCGTCAGAAAACTTCTCGGTGCGCTTATTTCAAAAAGCAAGGAGCTCCGGAATCAGACTGCTGTTCAGAAGCCGGAATTATCTTTAACACACGTAGAAATTCTGCTGATGCTGCAGACAATAAATTCTTTTATTCCTCTGCTTAATTATTATTATCAATCTCAGAATACCCATCCCGAGAACCTGTACATACTTCTCCTGAACCTTGCGGGACAATTATCAACATTTTCAAATATGGGTATCAGGACCTCAGAATTCCAATCCTACGATCACAGACATTTGAATGAAGTATTTAACCAGGTTATTTCTGATATAAACCAGATGCTGAATGTCCAGAAGACACTCGAGCGGAGAGACGTTGTTATTCCTTTAAGAAAACAGGCAGACACTTTATATGTTGGACAATTATCGCCCAGCCAGATATCTTCTCAATTTTTTCTTTCTGTAACGGGAGACATTCCTGAGAAGAAGATTATCACTGAACTGCCAAAGAATATTAAGATCTCAGCTTATGAAGAAATTTTTGCAGTCCACCAGGCCGGGATTCAGGGAGTAACATTAGAATATACTGCCCGTCCTCCCGTCGGGGTTTTGGTTAATGAAAAAGCTCATTATTTCAAAATAAATAAAGAAGGCCGGTTCTGGGAAAAGATAACAGCGAAGAATAACATTGCATTTTTTATTGCGTCAGAATTCAAAACCCTGCAGATGGAGCTTGTTCTTCTTCTTCCGGGCGATTAACAATTTTACTAAATAAATAAAAGAACAAGAATGGATATCCCTTCAAAAAAATCTGATAGAAAAACACCCATTTCCGATATAGCTTCAGAATGCTTTATGCTGATACTGCAGCTGAGATCAACCAATAACTATGGAAACCCTGAGTCGCTGAAAGCAAGGGTGGCGGAAATGTTCGAACGTTTCGAACGGGAATCGAGAAGTGCAGGAATTGATAATGACAAAGTAAAAAAAGCTACATTTGCCCTGGTAGCATTCCTGGATGAGACTATCATCAGCTCATCATGGAACCAGAAGGAAGTCTGGCTGTCAGATCCACTGCAGATCAGGATGTTCGATACGTTTAATGCAGGCGAGGAATTCTTTACATACCTTGAAGAATTACGGCAGAGGAGCAGTGTAAATAAAGATGTGCTTGAAATTTATTATTTATGTCTTGCATTGGGATTTAAAGGAAAATACCAGCTTCAATCTCCCGAGCTGTTAAGAAGAGTGATTGATGATTTAAATATGGAACTCCATCCCGGACTGTATCAGTCAATTGATGCAATTTCGCCGAATGGAAAACCGACAGACAGTGTTGTTATGAGTTCAGGAAGGATGATGCCTGCCTGGATATACCCGGTATCGGCAGTAATAATTTTCGTTATCTTCTACTTAATAATGTCTTTTTCCGCCACAAACACTGCTGATCAAATTATTGAAACTCTAAAGAGCCTTTTGGCATAATTCAATCCTCAAACTAAACTATTTAATATGAATGCTATTGTAAATTTTATAAAGAACCCATCTTCCATAATGGCTATTGCAGGACTTCTGCTAATCATACTAGTTCTTGTACTAGGACCGATCTTCGGAATATCTTTCGTGGTTCAGATTGCGATTATGATTTTCATCTTTATGGTTGTTACCATACTGATCCTTTACAAAAAAATGAAGGATGCGCAGAAGGCTAACCAGATCGAGGAATCTATAGGCAGCCAGGCTGATGATCAGATG